>CAIKBK010000026.1 GCA_903825615.1 Candidatus Vogelbacteria bacterium
AAAAGAAGATGTTGAAAAATTCTGGGAGAAAATTTGTAACGCTTTGGCCCAAAAAGCCTTTTTCTATATGAATGAAGCTGGTAGTGAAGAAGGAAGGGTCGAATATTTCACAAAATTTGCGGGTCAATTCGGTTATTTCCATGAAATTTTTTCAAAAATTGACCACCAATCACCCGGAGAAGTTTTGTTAGAACTAGAAAGAAATGCTGTTGGCCTAGTCGAATAAGATGATTAAGACACGTTAAGAAAAAAGGGAAGCTTAGCTTCCCTTTTTTCTACACTTCAATCAACACTGGTAAAATAATTGGGCGCTTGTGAGTTTTTTGGAAGAGATATTTGCCGAGTTCTTCGCGCACGGTATTCTTCACATAATCCATATTGATGGGGTGCATCTTAGCAGCGGAGTCCTCAATACTCTTCTTGGTGAGGATACGCACATAACGTAAGAGGTCTTGCGACTCTTTGAGATAGACAAAACCGCGCGAAATAATATCTGGCGACTTACGTACTTTGCCGGTCGACATGTCAACGACAGCAATAAGAACAAACATCCCGTCTTGGGCGAGTAATTGACGATCGCGAATAACTACTTCTTGTACATTACCAGTGCCGAGACCGTCGACCATGACCAGGCGAGAGGAGGTGGTGTTCTTGAGCATAGTAATTTTTTTACCTTGCTCTTGGATCTCAATAATTGAGCCATCATCAGGGACAACAATATTTTTCTCAGGTACTCCTAGTCGCTCGGCGAGGTCCGCGTGCACGCGCAACATAAAGTGATGGCCATGGGCGGGCATAAAGAATTGGGGCTTAATCATCTTTTGGATCCACTCTAATTCACCTTGATAAGCGTGACCCGAGGAGTGCACATCAGCAATACCATAGTGCACAATCTTGGCGCCTTGGCGGGAGAGATTGTCCTTAAGCTTTTGCACGGCTTTCTCATTGCCGGGGATCACTGACGACGAGAGAAGAATTGTATCGCCCTTTTTAAGTTTGACCGTGCGATGTTCCCTTTGCGCAATGCGCATCAGGGCAGCGTATTCGTCGCCTTGGGCGCCAGTCGCTAGAATCACTATTTTATTATCTGGATGGTTATCAATATCTTCAGAACTAATAAAGACGTTTTTATTAACCTTGAGATAGCCAAGTTCTTTAGCAATCTCAATATTGGTCTTCATGGCGCGACCTTCGACCGCCACCTTCTTGCCTAATTGTTCACAGGCTTCAATGATTGAGATGACTCGTTCGAAGAGAGAGGCAAAAGTACCAATAATAACGCGGCCAGGGACTTTCTCAATAATTTTTTTAAGGTTCTGTTGCACTTCTTCTTCAGAGAAAGAGAAGCCAGGTTTCTCAACATTGGTGGACTCGGCAATTAAGAGGAGATTTTTTTCTTCACCCAATTTCTTATAAACAATATTCTCAATTTCTTTAATTTGACCGTTCTCGTGCTCAAGTTTGATATCGCCAGTAACAATAATATTGCCGTAAGGTGTCTCAATAATAATACCGATGGAGTCGGGGATAGTGTGAGTGGTGGCAAAAAAGCGTACGTTTAAGTTACCCAACTTTAGTTTATCCTTAGGTTCAACAACTTGAATATTAAGACGGGCGACGTGAGGGAATTCTTCTTGACGCTTTTTAATCATCACGGCAGTCAGAAGCGAAGTGTAGATCGGCGGGTTGCCAATTTTTTCCATCAGGTAGGGAATACCGCCGATGTGATCAAGGTGGCCGTGGGTCACTAAGAGTCCACGAATTTTGTTTTTTCTTTCTTCAAGATAAGTGGTGTCCGGGATAACATAATCAACTCCCGGCACTTCTTCGCCAGGCAATAGGAAACCGGCATCAACGACAATAATGTCATTGCCATATTCGATCATGGTCATATTTTTGCCCACTTCCTCGACACCACCAAGCGGGATGATGCGCACATTGCCAGGGGCTAGTGGTGGCACTTTCTCTTTTGGTTTGTCACCACTCATTTCCCTTGCTTCGGTTTTGGGGAAGTTAAATTTCTTTCCACCACTGTACCCACGGTGCGGGCTAGGGTTGTGGGGACCACGAACACCCAGCGGACTTCTCGCTGGTCGGCTTTTACTAAATACCTTTTTCTTGCCCGCTTCGAAAGTCTCAACGTTGCCGTTGCTATCGACGCGGAGTCGTCTCATTTTTACCATAATAATGTTTTTCTCCCGCCAGACCTCGAGTGGGCCCGAGGTCTGGCGGGGA
>CAIKBK010000027.1 GCA_903825615.1 Candidatus Vogelbacteria bacterium
GCCGGTAATGTAGTAAGGAATATTGGCCACCAGTTTATAGGTCGATAAGTTTGTTAGCAAATGGGTTTTGAAAATTTTAGAAAAATCCAAATTTAAAATATCTTCATGAATTAAAATTAATCTTTTATTTTTTATTTCCTCAATAAATTTTTCTTGCAGTTCAGAAATCAAGCGGTCATCTTTCTCGACCGCGAGCACTAGCGCCCCTTCGGCAAATAAACTCTTAGTGAGTGCTCCCCGACCGGGGCCAATCTCTAAGACCAAATCGCCACCCTTAATTTCGGCCGCTTTGATAATCTCTTTAGCAGCACTCTCCGACTTAAGCCAATTTTGTCCCAATGATTTTTTTGCTTTCATTTATTAGTTATTTTAGCAAACCCTTTTGCTTTAAGCTATCAAAACAAAAGGGCCCTCGCCGGAGCCCTTCGTTACCACAGGACGTTGCCACTTTTATCCAAGACGGCGCAGAGCCAGTCACTCCCGATATGACTGTTTGTGAAGATGAGGTCACAATGTATCTCTTGTCCCGGTTTGTGACCATAGACAAACTTCACATTTTTGTAGGCCCAGCACGGCTTGCCCTCAACGTCGATCAATTGCCTTGACCTCATGATTCCCCTAGTAAGAGCCCGCCCCTCCTCTCCGAAGACCCAGGCAAAAGAGGTCCAGAAGGCTTCTTCTGACCCAGTTACAGGGGTGTTTGGTCTATCTGGTCGATAGTTGGATTTTACGTGGATAGTCCCTATTTCTTCTTTTCTCCCGTCTTCAGCAATTAGTCTGATTATCGAAAGAATATTCTTGCAAAGTTCTGGGCCAGCTGTCATGCTAGTCACCTCCTTTCTGGCTATATTACTAGCATTTTACGTTTATTAAGGCAATTTTAAATAATTGTCCAGAGACCACTCTCGGTTTCGATGAGTTCTTCGTCTATGTCGAAGATAAATTCTGATGGCATATTGACGCGACGCTGGCCGAAGACTTGGCGCGTTTGAGCGTAAGACAGGTAGAGTTTGTGACGGGCACGGGTGACTGCAACATAGAATAACCTTCTTTCTTCTTCGCCATCTCTCTTCTCATCACTCATTCCCGCGTGAGGGAATAAGTCTTGCTCGAGACCAGTAATAAAAACATAATCAAATTCCAAGCCTTTAGCGGCATGCACCGTCATCAATTTGATACCGGATTTGGGTTGATCGAGTTCGTCTTGATCGGTGGCGAGAGCGATCTCGGTCATCATAGCTTCTATCGCCTCTTCGGTTGGTAGATTGTCATATTTGGTCGCCACATTTACCAATTCTTTGATATTTTCTAACCTCTCTTGGCCATCTTCCCCATCTTCTTTGAGACTTTTCTCTAGGCCAGAGTGTTCAATAATGAATTTTATTAACTCGGATGGTTTATTTTGCGTAGCGAAGTCGCTAACCTCACTTAATATCTTTTTGAATTGAGAGATTTTTTGCTTCATCGTCGCTGGCAGTTCTTCGAATTGCCCAGCCGCCAGTTTCATTAAAGTTGTTTTTCCGATTCCCCGTGCGGGGATATTAATAACACGTTTCATACTTTCCCAATCCTCAGGGTTAAGTGACGCGCGGATGAAGGCGACCACATCTTTAATTTCTTTGCGCTCGAAGAAGCGGGTGCCAAGCACTTGATAAGGAACATTCTCTTGCAGGCAGGCCTCTTCTAAGACGCGCGATTGAAAGTTAGCGCGATAAAGCACAGCAATCTCGTTGGGGTTTGTTCCCTCGCTTATTAATTCTTTAGCTTTTTGCGCGACAAAGCGAGCCTCATCCCCTTCTTCGAGGCCGGTATAAAGTCCAATTCTTGCCCCCTCTTTATTTTTAGTAAAAAGATTTTTCTCGTGGCGCTGTTTATTTTTTTGTATCACTTGATTGGCCGCCGAGAGAATAGTTTGGGTCGAGCGATAATTTTCTTCTAAGAGGATAGTCTTGGCTTCCTTGTAATCTTTTTCAAAACGCAAAAGGTTTGTGAAATCAGCGCCGCGCCAGCCGTAGATTGATTGATCCATGTCGCCCACTACGCAAATATTCTTATATTTCTCGGCCAATAAATTGGTTAATTCATATTGCACAACATTAGTGTCTTGATACTCATCGATGTGAATATATTTAAATCGGTCTTGATAAGAAGCGAGGATATCCGGATTAGCCTTAAATAATTCAACAGTTTTTAATAACAAATCATCAAAATCCAGTGCTTTATTGGCTTTTAGTAATTCATCATATCTTAGCCAGACTTGGCTGATGATTTTACTGTAGGGATTATTAGATTGCGTGCTGGCGAATTCTCGCGCGCTAATATTATCCCCTTTTTGACGGGAGATGACAGTTAAGACTTTGCGGGGTTCGAAGCGTTTCTCATCAATACCGATGGCGCGCATCGCCTCTTTAATTTTAGCCAGTGATTCATCGCGATCAAAAATAGAAAAATGGGCCGACAAGCCAAGCCTCGTCCCATTATGCCTTAAGACATAGACGCCGAAGGAGTGGAAGGTGGTTAGCATGGGCATGTTTTTTAAGCCGACTTCGCCAGAGGCTTTGTCGTGCCGAAGTAGCTTTTCTACTCTTTCGCGCATCTCCCGGGCCGCTTTATTGGTAAAAGTAATGGCCAAGATGCTGTCAGGATTAACTCCTGATTCAATCAGATGCAAAATGCGATAAGCGATAGTGCGGGTCTTGCCCGCGCCGGCCCCAGCAATAACCAAAAGCGGGCCCGTAAGATATTCGACAGCCTCGCGTTGTGGTGGGTTTAATTGGTCAAGATAATTCATATTTTTTGATAGACGAGTAAACTATATCATACTATAATTGAGGATATAAATAATAATTTACCCCGCTTTTAGCGGGGCAGGAAAATATGAATAATCTTGAACTAGAAATTGCTCAGTTACAGCAAAAAATTGAGGAGAAAAAAAATTTATTAGAACAACAAGGTGGGATTGTCGAGGAAAAAGAATTGGTAAGCTCAGCTCTCAATGAGATGTTTACCGGTTCGACCGGAGCGACGCCTAATGTTGGAGCAACAGTCAGCTCTTCTTCTCAACCTGTGAGTGATATGGGGACAAGCTATCTTGATAATATTGATGAGCAGACGGCCGAGACAATTAGCCTTTTGATTCAGAAATTACCAACTATCGGTATAGTGAAAGTGGTGGCCGAAGCCGAGCTGGCTGGTCCTTACTTGGTAGATGTTTTACACGACGCTTTGGTTGATAAGATGTATGAAGAATTGGTTCAAAGAGGCTTTATCAAGGCAAAATAATGTTTAATTACGGCTATTATTTGACACTTTTTATCTCCCTGTCTCTTTTGGGTCTCATTGTCATACTCTCTTTAAATTGGTATCGTAAGCGCCGACGTCACTGGCAAAGCCTGAATTTAAAAATTCTCCAAATTCGCATTCCCCGAACAAGTGATGAAGGGAGAAGTGATCCGCTTAAGGAAATTAATCTTTCGGAGCAACTTTTTTCTTCTTTGTCGTCGATTAATGAACCATTTGCTTTTGAAATTGCGGTTAAGAATGTAGGCGAGGAGATTAATTTCTACTTAGCCGTGCCTCGAGCCCATGTTGATTTTGCCAAACGGGCGATTCAAGGTCTCTTTCTTGAGGCGCGAGTTGAGGAAGCTCCGGATTACACTATTTTTCAGCCACACGGAACGGCCGTGGCTGGTTATTTGGCCACCGATAAGAGCTACCTACTACCTGTTAGTACTTATGCTGAAGTTCAAGCCGATGTTTTTGGACCAATTTTAAGTACCCTGTCGCGGGTACGAGATACCAATGAGGGTGTGGCCTTGCAATTGGTGATTTTGCCGGCTGGTTCGAGTACCAAGAAAAGGATAAGTTTTGGGCTCGAAGAACTCAAAAAGGGGGTAAAGTTTTCTAAGATTGCCACAGCTGGTGATATTAACGCCAAAGAATTTTACACCGCTTTGGCTGGGTCAACCAAAAAGGAAGAACCCAAAGAAAAACAAATTGACGAAGATATGATTAAAGCGGTCAGTCTAAAGTTGGCTAAACCACTTTTTGTCGTCAATGCGCGCATTATTGCCTCTTCGCTTGACCAGAATCGGGCTGAAGACCTCTTCCTGTCAATTGCTAGCGCCCTAACTAAATTTTCTTCTCCCATTAGGAATAGTTTCAAAATTATCAAGCCGAAGAAAATCCGTTCTTTGATTTTTAATTACGTTTTCCGCGAATTTGATAGTAATCAGACGATGGTACTCAATACTGAAGAGATGGCGAGTATTTTTCATTTACCCACGGCGACCTCCGATGTGCCCAATGTCAGTTGGCTTAGATCTAAAGAGGCTCCACCACCAGAGTCGATCCCTGCCGAAGGGCTTAAGTTGGGGCAAAGCATCTTCCGCGGTTCAACACGAGATATTCGTATTACTGACGAAGATCGCCGTCGTCACCTCTATATTATCGGCCAGACGGGTACTGGTAAATCAGTTTTGCTCCAGAATTTGGCGATTCAGGATATGGAGAATATGAAGGGCTTCTGTGTCATTGATCCGCATGGTGAATTAGTTGATAAAATTTTAAAATTTGTGCCTAAAGAAAGGCTTGATGACATAATTATTTTTGATCCGGGCGATCGCGAGCGTCCCCTTGGTCTTAATATGCTCGAGTACGATTTTAATAAACCCGAAGAAAAGACTTTTATTATCAACGAATTCTTAGCTATTTTTAATCAACTTTTTGACAAGGCAGCGCTTGGCCCAATGTTTGAGCGCTATATGCGTGGCGCACTTAACTTGCTGATGGACGACATGGTTAATGAGCCGGCGACAATTGTTGATATCCCTCGCGTTTTTACTGATGAGGAATTCCGTAAACGTAAAATTGCTCGCTCTAAGAATCAGCAAGTGATAGATTTCTGGACTAAAGAAGTGGCCAAGACCTCGGGTGACCAGAGTTTGGGTAATTTCGCGCCCTATATTTCTTCTAAATTCGATGGCTTCATCGCTAATGATTATATTCGCCCAATTATTGGCCAGCCTAAATCCTCTTTTGATTTTCGTCAGGCGATGGATGAAGGTAAAATTATTTTAGTCAATTTGTCTAAGGGTAAAATTGGCGATATTAGCTCTGCTCTCTTGGGAATGGTGATTGTTGGTAAAATTTTGAAGGCGGCTCTCTCGCGTGTTGATATTGAGGAGAGAAATCGCCGAGATTTCTATCTCTATATTGATGAGTTCCAAAATTATACCACTGATTCGATTGCTACGATCCTCTCCGAGGCGCGCAAATATCGCTTAGACTTGATTGTGGCCCACCAGTTTATCGCTCAGCTTAAAGATAATATTCGCGATGCGGTGTTTGGTAACGTTGGCAACCTAGTCTCCTTCCGGGTTGGGGTTGATGATGCTGAGTATCTCGTTAAACAATTTACCCCCGTTTTTAATGAAAAAGATTTAATTGGTATTGAGAACCTTAATGCTTATGCTAAGATCTTGGTCAATGGCCAGCCAAGCACCCCCTTTAACATGAAAGTTGCTTGGGCCACGGGTGGAGCCGAAGCGGTCAGAGATGGTCTCAAAGAGTTATCCCGCCTACGCTATGGTCAAGAATTGGGCAAAATTGAGGCCGATATTCAAGCGCGCTTGAGGGGCTAAGTCCCGAGCCTGCTCGGGGGGTAACCCAATTGAAAAATAAGCTATTTTTGCTAGAATACAGGGGTGAAAAA
The DNA here is from genome assembly GCA_903825615.1 of Candidatus Vogelbacteria bacterium. Lineage (GTDB taxonomy): Bacteria > Patescibacteriota > Minisyncoccia > Phycocordibacterales > XYD1-FULL-46-19 > CAIPHT01. The sequence goes on from CAIKBK010000027.1 coordinate 5,714, forward strand.
GATTTGGTTAACCCCAATTTTTCTATTGTTTTTGCTAGTCGCCCAAACGGCCGAAGGCAGCGTTTGGTCTACCCTTTTGGACTTTTTTACAAACTCAGTTAGTCAGGTTAATGCCCTGGTTAAGCAAGAGGAAGAGCTAAAAACTGAGACTAATTCACAGAATCTTGACTTGCCCGAACCAACCATGAGTCTTGCCACTAGTTCGCCTAAAACAGAGCTCGATCAGACAATTACTGGTGGGGTGGCCATTGTCCCAGAAAACGGTCCCCTTGGCACCGCCGCTGATCTTAAAGATAATCAAGCGCCGTCAGATTTGATTAGTGTTTATACTGTTCACTCAGGTGATACGGTAGAAATGGTGGCTAGTATGTTCAATGTTTCTCCTAATACCGTGCGTTGGGCTAACGATCTGAAGAAGGGCGCGATTATTAAAGAAGGTGATAATTTAGTTATTCTCCCGGTTACCGGTGTGCAACATATTGTAATTAAAGGGGAGACGCTCAAGGGTCTGGCTACTAAGTATGGTGGCGATATCGAAGAAATTGCTAATTATAACGAGCTCGATTTAACCAAAGACTTAGTGGTTGGTAGTACGGTTATTATTCCCGATGGTGAAGAGAGTGTCATTGTTTCTAGTACGAAAGTTGGCCAGAGGGTGCCGACTAAATATACCGGTCCAAGTTATAGCGGTTATTATCTGCGACCAATTAGTGGTGGCCGAAGAACACAAGGTCTTCATGGTCATAATGGTGTGGACTTGGCGGCGCCAATTGGTACCCCGATTTACGCCTCGGCTTCGGGGCGGGTAATTATTGCCAAGAATAGTGGTTGGAATGGTGGTTATGGTAAGTATATTGTTATCGCCCACCCTAACGGGACGCAGACCCTCTATGCGCACATGAACAGTGTTGCCACTTCTGTCGGGGTATCTGTCACCAAGGGAGACGGCATTGGTCAACTCGGTTCAACTGGACGTTCAACTGGTCCTCATGTCCACTTTGAAGTTCGTGGGGCTGCGAATCCTTTTTAGGCGCTCGGCTTAGATAATTTTGAAAACCACACAAAAATCTCCGGCGAAGATTTTTGCTCGCGTTTCGCGTTGCCGTTTCGCCTTCGCACTGCTGTGCCTAAAAAGGCGAAAACCCTGCCGGCAACAACTCCACGAGGCTTTTCAAAATTACTAATCCTCGCTTAAACGAAGAAATCTTCGCTTGAATGCAACCTCAATTTTTGCTAACTTGGTCTTGGAAATTGGAACTTAACACTGACCAAGAAAGGAGGCAGAGATGCCAGAAGAATCATTTATCCAGCCTCCCGATTGGGGGGGTGAAATGGAATCCACAGATTCCGTATGATGGTTTCAAGACTTGTCCACATTGTGGTTGTGACTTGTATTTTCACGCAGAAGATAGAGGTAAGAACTGGTTTTGTTACATGGTGGGTTTTTCTTCGACTATTCCCAGAAAGACCTCTCGTAGCAAAATTGTCGGCATCTTCATTCTTGATTGTCCAAGATGCCAGACCAAGTTTTGGCACCACGCCAGTTTGTTAAATTGCGAAAATGCTCGTGGACTCTGTCCATATTGGCCAAAAGGTGAGAATGGTCAGCCACTCTGAGAGGAGTGGCTTTGCTTTTTATTCAAAAATATTTTTAGGGCGGTATTGGAGAGCCTCGAGGAGGTGAGCATCTTGGATATTGTCAGAGCCAGCGAGGTCGGCAATAGTCCGAGCCAGTTTGATAATGCGGTGATAGGCGCGGGCCGATAAGTTTAGACGGCGAGCCGAATCATTTAGGAGTTGAGTACTAGAGTCGGAGAGCGGGGCGTATTTTTTAATTTCTTTAACCCCCATCTCGCCATTAGTGCTAACATTTTTTATATCAGCAAATCTTTTATTCTGTTTTTCGCGCGCAATAAGTACACGCTGTCTAATTTTATCAGACGACTCTCCTTCGAGTTTGGTGCTGGATAGCTCTTCATGTTTGATTTGTGGTACATCCAACCAAATGTCGATGCGATCAATAATTGGCCCCGAGACCTTGCGACTATATTTTTGAATTTGCGACTGGGTACAAGTACACTCTTTGACCCGTGAACCGCGGAAGCCACAAGGGCAAGGATTAAGGGCAGCGACGAGTAAGAAACTAGCCGGGAAATTCATTGAACCCCGGGCGCGCGCCACACTTATTACTCGGTCTTCCAGTGGCTGACGCAGGGCCTCAATCACCTTTTTATCAAACTCGGGGAACTCATCTAAGAAGAGCACTCCACGATGAGCCAAAGTTATCTCGCCTGGTTTGGGCCAAGCACCTCCGCCAACGAGCGAGACATAGGATGAGGTGTGGTGGGGTGAGCGGAAGGGTGGCTCGGTTATTAATTCTTCATTTAAGGCGCTGGTGGCTGAGTGAATACCGGTTACCTCAATAATTTGGTCAATGGTAAGCGGGGGCATAATAATGGTGAAGGCGCGGGCCAGCAAGGTTTTGCCGGTACCGGGTGGCCCGTACA
>CAIKBK010000028.1 GCA_903825615.1 Candidatus Vogelbacteria bacterium
CGGCCGCCGCGCGGGCGAGCTTGCACGCCGAGGCGATCACCTGCTCGCTGTCCTGGACGATCCGCGCCAGCTTGCCCTGGAAGTCCACGAGCACCAGCACCGTGTTGTCTATTTCGAGCATTGGCTATCTCTTTTTCAAGATTGATACAACCTGCCGCCCCTTCGGGGCTATGAAGGCGCGGGACAGTTAGACTATGGGAAGAAGATCCTAACTTGATTCATATAGTATTTACAGGGAAAAAGGTTGGTATCCCTTATCCCGACACAGAGAGAATTGAGAGAAGACAATGGGACGAGAGAAAAGATATCTATCAAATTAGAGAGGTAGAATAGGTGTCTTTATTATATGGAAACACCAAAAACAATTTTTACCAATCAACCCAAACTTTCTGAGGACAAGGCGGATGAGAAATTCAACGAGAGAAGGCTGGCTCTCTTGCCAATTATCGAGAAATACATATCTGGCTACGAACATTTTGCTGGTGAAAAGGTTAAGGTAACTTTTGCCGAGACAGGAGTGTCTTCGTTGGTCTCTATTATCGAAACAGAAAAAGAAAAATTCGTCCTTAAAATGCCCTTAAGCAAAAGTTATTCCTTGGGCGAAGCCCAATTTCTTAAAGTCTGGGAACAGGCCGGAGTAAAAGTGCCACACATCTTCGACGAAGGAGTAATTGACGGCGAGAGTTATGTTCTCATGGAGTATATCGATGCCCCAATGATAAGAGGCGCTTACACTGATGAAGAAATGATTGAAAAGGGTGTATATACTGAAATGGGAAACATTTTGCGATTGATGCACGAGCCACGAGGCGAAGGTTATGGCAATGTAATTGATGGCAAGGGAGAATACGAAACTTTTGCCGAATGGCTTAACGGCGCCGATATGCAAAAAAGAATGGCCTACGTCCAAGAAAATAAAGTTCTCCCTGATATTTTAGAATTGTTACCAAAGATTTTTGAAATACTTAAAGACCACGCAGAGAAGGAAAACAAAAGTAGTTTTTGCCACGACGACTTCGCAGGAAACATCTTCGCCACAGATCCTCTCACCGTGTTTGACCCGAACCCCCGTTTTAATAACCGCTATGTCGACGTGGGCCGAACGATGATGAATTTTTTGGCTCGAAATCTATACCCAAAGCAAATACTCGAGAGCTACTTTGCAAACGAGACATGTGACGAGAAAGTTCTCCAGGCTTCAATCTTCCTCGGAATATTCATGAAATTGACCTATGCCCACAAAAAGGGAAATCTCGAGAGGATTCAAAATTGGCAAAACTATATAAATCAAAATAAGCATCTCCTATAATCGGCATTCCTAAACCCGATATTTTTGCTATAATCACCTTACAAATATGAGGGGCAAAAAAGCCAAAATTAAGGGTGCCAAGGTGATGGCCAAAGGGGTCGCCTTGGCAGGAGTGCTAATTTTGGGCTATATGTATGTTGGATATCTCTTCCCCGCTCGTTACGATCGAGCCAAAGAATTGGCCCTAGCTAGTATGGCCACCAGCTCGACCAGCACTACCCCCACCTACACCCCGCCCGTCTTAGACAAAGAAGCTTATGACCTTAAGCTCTGGCAAATTGCCAATGCTACTACGAGCACCAATATTCCTAGCACTGTAACAGCAAGCAGTAGCACCGCGAGCTCAACCCAGAAGATTAAGAAACCACTCTGGCCAGTGAGGACCGTTTACCCCAACGCGGGCGCTATTCTACCTTTCAAACGCATCGTCGCCTATTATGGCAATTTATATTCTAAGGGGATGGGTGTGCTAGGCGAATATCCTGAAGCTGAGATGTTTCGCCGTTTAGATATTGAAATAGAGAAATGGAAGTTGGCTGACCCTAATACTCCTGTCCAACCCGCTCTTGATTATATCGCGGCCACCGCCCAAGGGAGCGCCGGTGAGGATGGTAATTATAGTTTAAGAATGCCCGCCACCGAGATTGAGAAGGTGCTCGCGATGGCCAAGAAGAAGGACGCTATTGTCATTCTCGAGGTGCAACCCGGGCTCGGCCACTTGCAACAAGAAATTAAAATTCTCGAGCCTTATCTCAAATTACCGCAAGTCCACCTCGCTATTGACCCCGAATTTTGCATGAAAAATAATCGCAAACCCGGTATCTACATTGGTTCGGTTGATGCGAGCGAAGTAAACACGGCGGCGAATTACTTGGCCGAGCTCGTGCGCGCCAACAACCTTCCACCTAAAGTTCTCATTGTGCACCGCTTTACCCAAAATATGGTGACCAATGCGACAAGCATTAAGCCCCTACCCGAAGTGCAGATTGTGATGGATATGGATGGCTGGGGGCAGCAGGCGCGAAAATTAAACACTTACAAGAATTTCATTTATAATGAACCTGTACAATTTACCGGTTTTAAACTCTTCTACAAAAATGATTTCCGAGAAGAAAATAGTCGCATCATGACCCCAACTGAAGTGCTCAGGGTCAAACCCCAACCAGTATTTATTCAATATCAATAATTGGCAATCAAATTAATAGTTATTAAAATTAAATATGAATTTACTTTTTTTAGATACTGAGACAACGGGCAACGACGTCACCAAGGATCGTTTATGCCAAATTTGTTATAAGACCAAGCAGAACACTCGCACCGAATATTTCAAACCACCGTTACCAATCTCAATCAAGTCAATGAGTATTACGCACATCACCAACAAGATGGTCGAAAGCAGACCGCCGTTTGAGGGTAGCGAGATGAGGCAGGAGCTCGAGAAACTGCTAACTGATCACGTTCTGATAGCGCATAATGCCAAATTTGATATCGCTATTTTAAACGCTGAGGGTCTCATTGTACCAAATTTTATTTGCACCTTGCGCCTAGCTCATCATTTAGACACCAGTGCGATTATCCCCGAATATAATCTACAATTCTTGCGTTATTATCTAGATCTTGAGGTAGACGGTGGCGCCCATGATGCCCTTGGTGATGTGAAAGTCCTTGAAGCTATATTCAACCGCCAATACCAGAAGATAAAAGAAGAGGGCTTAAGTGATGACGAGGCCATCGCTCGGATGATTGAGATTTCTAAAACACCGGCGCTCTATAAGAAATTTAGCTTTGGTAAACACAAAGACAAGATGATTGCCGAAGTTGTGAAGACTGATCGTGGTTATCTTGAGTGGCTCTTGAAACAGAAGAATGAAGACGAAGAACCTGATGAGGATTGGCTCTACACTCTCAACTATTATTTAGGCAAATTGGTTTAAAAAAACAA
>CAIKBK010000029.1 GCA_903825615.1 Candidatus Vogelbacteria bacterium
AGTGATTTAATAAAAGAGATAGCGAATTTGGCCGCCGCTTGGCGAGAAGAAAAGCTCAAAGAAGAATTGCAAATAGCGCTTCAAGCCGTGCAAGTGGCCGAGAAAAAGGGTGATCATGAAGCCCTAGCGCTTAATTTAAAAAAGTGTCAAGAGTTAACCATTGCCATTAATAATTTTAAAAAATCCCGCTAGACGGGACAAGTAAATATGAAGAAAAAAACCAAGACCGTGGCCAAGAAAAAAATCTCTTCCTCCACCCCGACCAGACCTCGAGTGAGCCCGAGGTCTGGTCGGTTGAAGAAAAAAGTAAAAACCACTAAGAAAAAGGTAATCAAAAAAATCGTTAAAAAAATCCTTAAGAAAAAGGCAATTAAGAAACTGGCCAAAAAACCGGTCAAGAAAGGTTTTGTCGTCCATAAGAAAGAGGTCACGGGGCTTAAGAAAAGTGGCCAGACAATGGAAGATAAACTCAAACAAAAGATTGATAACCTAGTTGCTAAGGGTAAGACGCGCAAGTTTATCACTTACTCGGAGATTCTTAAAGAGTTTCCTAATATTGAGAACGATATTATTTTTCTTGATGAGCTCTATACCAAGTTCGAAGAAGCGGGTATTGATATTCTTGAAGAGGGGAGTTTGCTCGATTCGGACATGAAGGTTGACGAGAAGATTAAGCATGAGCGCGGGGATGTTTCTTTGGATTCGGTCCAAATGTACTTGCGCGAAATTGGTCGTCACAAGCTCTTGACGGGTAATGAAGAAAAAGATTTGGCCAAGCGGATCCTCGCTGGCGATGATGATGCCAAGAAAGATCTCGCCAATGCCAACCTTCGTCTCGTGGTCTCGATTGCTAAGAAATATATTGGCCGCAGCCAGGACCTAACCTTACTCGATCTTATTCAAGAAGGGAATATTGGTCTCTTCAAGGCGGTGGAGAAATTTGATTGGCGCAAGGGCTACAAGTTCTCGACCTATGCCACCTGGTGGATTAGACAGGCCGTGACGCGCGCGCTGGCCGATCAGTCGCGCACTATTCGTATCCCGGTGCACATGGTAGAAACAATTGCCAAGTATAAGCAGGTTTATCGTCGCCTGGCTCAAGATTTGGGCCGAGATCCGTTGCCGCAAGAGATAGCCACTGAGATGGGGGTTGAAGTAGAGAAGATTCACACGATTGAGAAAATTGATCAGAGTACGGCGAGCCTCGATAAGCCAACTGACGATGACGATGACAAGAGCACCTTGGGCGAATTTATTGCTGATGATAAAATTGCTTCGCCTGATCAAGACACTTCTCGTCGTATCTTGCGTGACCAGATTGATGAGATTATGAAAGATCTCACAGTTAAGGAACAGCGGATTCTCGAGATGCGTCATGGGCTCAAAGATGGAGTGATGCGCACACTTGAAGAAGTGGGTAAAGAATTTGGTGTTACCCGTGAGCGTATTCGTCAGATTGAAGCCAAGGCTCATGATAAGATAAGACAACACGAGAAGGCGAAGAAGCTGCAAGGTTATTAGACGCTCGGTTGATCCCGCTTAAAAACCTCGCCTTAAAATTTTCCAGCGAAAATTTTTTGCTCCTCTCGACCAAATTACTCCTCGCTTCGCTCGGAGACCATGCTAATTTGGTCTGCGAGAGGCTTTTTAAGTGGGACAACCTCGCTTTATTGGCCGTGCTTTGCCGGCCATAGCTTCAGCGAAGGCTGGGCTCCGCGAGGTTGTTAAATTGGGCAACCCTCGCTTCGTTGAAGGGGAAAGGGGATCATTGACAAATATACTTTTTAGGTGTATAATTGAAAGAGGAATGAGTAAGGCGATGTGCGCCTTTGAGAATTGAAGAGGAAGAGAGAAACTGGCCGTTGGCCGGAGGATAGGATTATGAGTGCAAAGAATGTAGTGGTTACTATCGGAGGTTGTATTATTGCTGTGCTCCTTGTTGTGAGTGGGTTCACCCGCGTAGCGGAGAAGGAGAAGTTATCGGCAAAGACCGTTGACGCGACAACGAAAGTCACTAATCAGCCGTTTGAGGTCATCGATCTCGGCTGGCGGGACGTGGCTAGCGTGACAAAGATGAATGGCTCGCAGGCGGTAGTTGTTTTTGGTATAGGTTCGGGGGTGCCATTGACTGAACGTAACAACCTTCGGTTGGCGACAGTCGACCTCGATCATGTTCCTGATACGATGTATTGCCCGATACTTTCGAAGGGCTGGAAGAAGGCCTATATTCTTGAAATAAGGCCCAACCCTAGCGTAGGTGTCCCATTTGCCAGTTCCAGTTTTGTAGTTAAGCTTGGCTTTCTCCCCTCGGAGTTGTACAAGGCTGGTCTTCCTCGGTAAGTTGTTCGCCCTGTGTGTGCGTGAGAGGCAAAAAGCCCCTGGCGTGCGCACGGGGCTTTTTGTTTGAGCTTAGTTTAAGTTACTCACTAACGACAGTGCTTGTTCCAGCGACAACACCAGTGGTGGTGGCGACAGGCGCAATAGCGGCTGGGGCCGTGGCAGCCGGCATAGTGAGAAGAAGGTCAACGGCAGCGGAGAGGGCGCTGGACTGATAGGCAAAACCACGAGGCGAGATGCCACCTTGAGGATCAATGACAAAAGTGGTTGGAGTACCAGGAGCGCCAACGGCTGTCGCTTCATCTTGGCTCTTTTGGATCTTATCAGCATACTTGCCAGCAGCGACACAGGTGTCGAAGCTCTTCACGTTAATACCAAGAGCTTTAGCTGTCTCACCAAGCTTGGCTGGATCTAAACCATTATTTGACGGGGTAATCTCGAAGATCTTGGCAACGAATTGCCAATACTTATCATTACCACCAAGTTCATTAACACACTCGGCGGCCATAAATTCATTGCGAACCTTGGAGTGAATCTGATCGAGCGGGAAGGCGCGATAAATAATAGCTAATTTGCCGGTGGTGACATACTTGCTTTCCAAAGTCTTAAGTTGGGTATGATAGTACTTACAAGCTGGGCATTCAAGATCAGTGTAGACAATAATTTTTACTGGAGCGCTCGCACTGCCTAGAATATGGTCCGAGGCATCGACGGGGCGCAAGGCGCTTAAGTCGAATTGTTTAACATCAAAAATTCCGCCACGGCCATCATCTAAAGTTAAGATTTGGTCTAAAACTGGGCTGGCCACTAAGTTGCCAGTGCTACTGGCATCATTGTTAGAATCCTGGGGTTTAACATCTTTAAAATAAACGGCGCCACCAATCAGTAAAAGACAGATGATAATCGCGACTGGCACTAACCAAGAACCTTTGTTTTCTTCCATAATTTTTACTTGTTAACTTTATAATATGATTAACTCCTCTTAATTTACCTGACTTCGGCCCCGGGGTCAACCCTGTGGAGTAGCTTGCTATACTCCATAGGGTCAATGTCTATATCAGGGATAAGAAGAACAGGATTGCCATCGTTGCCCGAGGCGGCCAGGAGCATTCCTTGGCTTTCTAAACCCATCAATTTCCTTGGCTCTAAATTGACGACAATAATGATCTTTCTTCCAACAAGAGAACTAGGTTCATAGGTCTTGCCAATTCCAGCAATAACCTGCCTGCCGGCAGGCAGGTCTGCCTCCCCAGAGTTTACTATAAGTTTGATTAGCTTTTCTGACCCCTCAATCCTTTCGGCTGAGAGAAT
>CAIKBK010000030.1 GCA_903825615.1 Candidatus Vogelbacteria bacterium
GAAGCCAAAAAATACGGGATTATTGATGAGATAATCAAAGGCAAAAAATAAAAAAACAAACAGGGGCCGGCGGAAGATTCCGTCGGCCCTTTAAGTTGAGAAACCCTTTCTCGGTGGCCGATTACACGGTACGAGAAACTCCGAGAGAATAGTTGCCTCCCACCGCTGAGGGGTCTGAAGCCGGCAATAGACACCTTTCTTCTTGATTTCAATCCCCAACAAAGCGTAGCGCCCCGAAGGAAATTGTGCCCGCAGGTCCTCCACCGATTGAGCTTTGGTCATAAGTTCGGCTTGTCTCTCCGGAGAAACTTCTCGTCCGTTGATTACTTCGTCCCAAATCCTTTTCTCGGACATTAACCAAACGTCTTCGCCAACCCTAATCGGACCGTCAGCGAGCATCGTTTCAGTCTCTGGCTCTGGCAAAAGGCTGGTTCCTGGCACATTTCTAAGGAACGAAAGGGGTACGTCTTGAAGAGCAACATTTCCCTTGCCACCCTCTTCAACCAGATCGATAACTCCTGGATTTAGGACAAGAGAATCGTCCTCTTCATCCTTTGGTAGAAGTGGGACTAATCGAGCTTGCCCCACCACCCGGTGAAGGTTTGTGAGTTGCGTGATTTTGTCCGCCAATCCAACCTGAGCCGGAGCGGCTTCGCAAAATTCATAGACTTCGACGAGCATTACATATCCCCCTTGATAAGCACCATCAAACAAGGAGAAGTCGTTGGGTAGATGAGGCATGGCTTATTCTCCTTTGTTTTGGCCTCCTTTTGTCATAACCTTAGCAGAAACACTCCGCCGTGGTTGCAAATCCAAGACTAGTATAACTATGGCTAAGGACAAAGCAAGCGGCAATTTGACCTATTTTATTTCGTCTGGTATCATAAGAGTATTCGATATTAAATCAAATTGGTTGTAAATTTATTAGAAAATTAACATTTAAGTCCGTTTGGTCTCTTACTCCGGTCATGACTCAGAAATCAATTTCCGCTTTTAATTTCCTTAAAGTTAAGGTAAAAAACCTTGATTTCTCTTTCGTTATCTAAAAATACCGTGTAGACCTACCAAGCGGCAGAACGCTTATGAGTTTAAAAATCGCATTTCTCCTCGCCGGAGCAGCCGGAGCCCTTGGTATTGCCATTGGCTACCTTTTGCGTTACCTCATCCTCTCGGCCCAGAAGGGTTCGATGGAGTTGCAGGTTAAACAAGCTTTCCTCGAGGCTAAGGACAAGGCCCAAAAAATTGTCGCCGAAGCGGAAGAAGAGGCCAGCAAAGTTACCAACGAAGTTAAAGTTAAGACCGAAGAAAAAGAGGCTCAACTGAAGAAAATGGAGGATCGCCTCCTAAGCAAAGACGAGCTCCTAGACAAGAGACAGGGTGACATCGACCGCGACGCCGATGAGATCAAGAAGAAGATTGAAGAGGTCAAAGAAATTAAAGAACGAGTCACCCAAGCCGAAGAAATCAAAAAGAAGGAACTTGAACGCGTGGGCCGTCTCTCGGTTGAAGAGGCTAAGACCGAATTAATGTCCACCATCGAGAAGGATTATGAAGATGATCTCCTTTCCCGTCTAAAGAAAATGGAAGTCGATGGCGCTGACCGCTTAGAGCAGAAGGCTAAAGAGGCGATGAGTACTGTCTTGCAACGCCTCTCCACCTCGACCGTCTCGGAGGTGATGTCGACAATTATTGATATTGCTTCGGATGATCTTAAGGGTAAGATTATCGGTAAAGAGGGCCGCAATATTCGCGCCTTCGAGAAAGCCACTGGCGTTGAAGTGATTATTGATGATACCCCCGGCTCGATCGTCCTCTCCTCCTTCGACCCAGTCCGTCGCCAAATTGCCAAGGTTGCTCTCCAAAATTTAATCGCTGATGGTCGTATTCAGCCCGCTAAAATTGAAGAAACTGTTGAGAAGGCGCGTGAAGAAATTTCTAAAATTATCAAAGAGAAGGGTGAAGCCGCCGCTTATGAAGTGGGTGTGCTTAATCTTGATCCCCGTGTCCTTATCATCCTGGGCCGACTCCACTTCCGCACCTCCTATGGTCAGAACGTCTTGCAACACTCGATCGAAGTGGCGCACTTGGCCGGAATGCTCGCCGAAGAGCTCGGCGGTGATCCGCAAGTGGCCAAAGCCGGTGCCTTACTTCATGATTTGGGCAAAGCCGTTGACCATGAGATCCCTGGTACCCACGTGGAGATCGGCAAACGCATCTTAGAGAAATTTGGCGCACCTGAGGCCATTGTTAGTGCCATGAAGAGCCATCATGAAGAATATCCTTATGAGAGCTTGGAGGCCGTGATTGTGAAGGTGGCGGATGCTATCTCCTCTTCGCGCCCCGGCGCTCGTCGCGATAGCTTAGAGAATTATCTCAAGCGCTTGAAGGATCTTGAAGATATTGCCAACTCCTTCCCTGGTATTGAGAAAACCTACGCCATCGCTGCCGGTCGTGAGATTCGCGTCTTCGTTAGACCGGAAGATGTCACTGACTTAGAGGCCCGCAAAATTGGCCGAGAAATCGCCCTACGCATAGAGCAAGAGCTCAAATATCCGGGAGAAATTAAAATCACCATAATTAGAGAAACTCGCGTTATCGATTACGCGAGGTAGCCCTTCCCCGCCAGACCTCAAGTGAGCCCGAGGTCTGGCGGGTGGAGCAAGCAAAAGGCCCGCCTGGTACAGACAGCGGGTTTTTTGCTGTTGTACCGGCGAGCCGGTTAAGAAGTCCCCTTACGAGGGTAAAAGTTGCGCAGAATCTCAACCTCGACATCGATATCCAAGCCCGCGTTCAAGGCTAGGGCAATCTTATCGGCTCGTTCCCCATCAATATCACGAACGATCAGATAGGGAGAATCATGATGAGACGATGACATGTCGATACAAACGGTATCTTGGCTGAAAGTGATAACCCCATCAGTTGCACTAACGCCCAAAGCGGTAACAATAGTCGAGATTTCATCACAGATACCCAAAGAACTCCTTCCCACAATCACGATATTAGGCATGGCAAGATCCTTTCTTTTTGTGTCCAAACCTGATTAATTACTAGCACAAACAGCGAGCCCCCGCCAGACCTCGGGCTCACTTGAGGTCTGGCGGGAGTTGTGGAGTAGCCAATTACCTAAAATATGTTAGTATATAGGGATTATTTAGCAATTATTATTAATCTTTATTAATTTTATATATGGATCCATATATTGTTTTTGCTCTTTTGACAGCCATCTTGGCTATCGTCTATGGTCTTTTCTTGGCCAAATTGATCATGAAGAAACCAGCCGGTAACGCCCGGATGCAAGAAATTGCTTTGGCTATTCAACAAGGCGCGAGTGCCTATCTCAATCGTCAATATAAGACGATTGGTATTATTGCTATTATTCTTTTCTTCATTCTCTGGGTCGCCCTTGGTCTCACTTTAGCCATTGGCTTCTTGGTCGGCGCCATTTTATCAGCCGCGACTGGTTATATTGGCATGAATGTCTCCGTCCGCTCCAATGTGCGCACCACTGAAGCCGCTCGAGGCGGTCTAAACAACGCTCTGACCCTCGCCTTCCGCGGTGGTTCGGTGACTGGTCTTCTTGTTGTCGGTCTCGCCCTTTTGGGTGTTACCGGCTTCTATGCCATTACGAAGGATGTAGCTTCTCTGATTGGCCTAGGTTTTGGCGCCTCTTTAATCTCTATCTTCGCCCGTCTCGGTGGCGGTATCTTTACCAAAGCCGCTGATGTCGGGACCGACCTCGTTGGTAAAGTGGAGGCTGGTATTCCCGAAGATGATCCAAGAAATCCTGGTGTCATTGCCGACAATGTTGGTGACAATGTGGGCGACTGCGCCGGTATGGCCGCTGACCTCTTTGAGACTTATGCGGTTACAACTATTGCTTGTATGATTATTGGTCTCTCCGAATTTGGTGAAGGTAGTATGGCTCTTACTTACCCGCTTGTCTTAGGTGGCGCTGCTATCATCTCCTCAATCATTGGCACTTGGTTTGTGCGCATGGGCAAATCACAGAATATTATGGGTGCTCTCTACAAGGGCCTCATCGCCGCTGGCGTTATCTCAGCCATTTTCTTCTATCCTATCACTAACATAATGATGGGTGACAATGGTATTTATTCAGTTATGAGCCTTTTCTTATCGGCTCTGGTTGGACTTCTGGTTACTGGCGCTTTGGTCATTATTACTGAATACTATACTTCAACTAAGTACGCCCCTGTTAAGTCCATTGCTGAAGCTTCTGTCTCTGGTCACGGCACTAACATTATCCAAGGTCTCGCTATCTCGATGAAAGCGACCGCTCTGCCTCTCCTAACGATTGTGATTGGTATCTTAGCAGCTTATGAATTTGCCGGTCTTTACGGTATTGCTATTGCCGCTATGAGTATGCTTTCGATGGCGGGTATCATCGTTGCTATCGATGCTTATGGTCCAATTACCGATAATGCTGGGGGTATCGCTGAGATGGCCGAGTTACCTAAAGAAGTTCGCGATGTTACTGACCCGCTTGATGCTGTCGGTAACACCACCAAGGCTGTCACTAAAGGTTATGCCATTGGCTCGGCTGGTCTCGCCGCTCTGGTACTCTTTGCTTCTTATACTCAAGAGGCTGGTAATCTAGTTTTTGCCCTCGCTGATCCTAAGGTTATCGTTGGTCTCTTTATCGGCGGACTCTTGCCTTATTATTTCGGCGCCCTCTGTATGGAAGCTGTGGGTAAAGCCGCTGGTGAGGTGGTGACTGAGGTGCGACGCCAATTCCGCGAGATTAAAGGCATTATGGAGGGTACCGCCAAACCCGATTATGCCCGCGCTGTTGATATTGTTACCTCGGCCGCTCTTAAGCAAATGATTGTCCCTGCCCTTATTCCTGTCCTCGCTCCTGTCCTTGTAGGATTCATCTTAGGCCCTGTAGCCTTGGGTGGTCTCTTGGTTGGTAGTATTATTACCGGTCTCTTCGTAGCCATATCCATGACCTCCGGTGGTGGGGCTTGGGATAACGCTAAGAAGTATATCGAGTCAGGTAATTATGGCGGCAAAGGTAGCGAGGCCCACAAAGCCGCTGTTACTGGTGACACCGTTGGCGATCCTTATAAGGATACGGC
>CAIKBK010000031.1 GCA_903825615.1 Candidatus Vogelbacteria bacterium
AAATCTAAATCTTCTTTCTTTTTAACCGGTTTAAGCAATTCCAAATTACCCGTTCCTCCGCCAAAGAGTACAACAAAGAACTTTTGGAATTCTTGATTAATTTTTAAGAGACCAGCATTAAACTCCACTTCAATCTTAGCGCGCAAATCGGTCATTACCGACAACAACGATTCGCGACTAATAGCCAGGTCTTCGAGCTCCTTCGCGAGGAAGGCATCACGCTCAACAACCTCATCATGCTCGCGCAACACTTCGCTACTCTCCACCCCCATATCCTCGAGACGAATCTTGATACGTTCAATCTTGCGACGACGATCTTCTTGGAGACTACGTTCCTCCTGGCGCACCTCGGCCCAAGTAATATTAGATGATTGATATTCTAAGACCTCGCGACCGATCAAAGTCCCCGCTTCGCCTAGCTCACGTTTGAAATTTTCTTCTTCAATCGCCAGAGTTTCTTGTTTGGTCAAGAGGGTTCGAACCTTAAGTTCTAAGTCGCTCCGCTTGGCCCGCAATTCGTAGAAATCGTGCTCGGCCGTCTGCGCGCTTTGCCTTAAGCGCACGATTTTTTCTTTGATGTCTCCGACTTCACTTTGCAATTTAGCTTCTTCACGATCAAGTTCTTCAACTTGGGTTTGAAGCTTATCGTGCTCAAATTTAATTTTAGCCAATTCATCAGTTTGTGAACTCACTTGCCCTGAGCCGGTTGTCGAAGGATAGCTCTTTAAGAAATCGTGAAGATGGGCACGCAGATTATTAATCGTCTTCTTAATCTCTGTTAAATCGCTTTCTCGCTCAATCTCGGCAAATTTAATATCCAAGTCGGCAACCCAAGCTTCCGCTTCGGCTAGTGGAATCTTAAC
Source organism: Candidatus Vogelbacteria bacterium (assembly GCA_903825615.1). Lineage (GTDB taxonomy): Bacteria > Patescibacteriota > Minisyncoccia > Phycocordibacterales > XYD1-FULL-46-19 > CAIPHT01. Next base: position 864 of record CAIKBK010000031.1, read on the forward strand.
CCCGGGCGCGACACGCTTAGTTTCTTTTTCCTTCACTTCAAGCAAACCCTCGAGGCGCCCTAGGGCCCGCGCTAATTCATCTTTCTTCAAACGCAGAGTGCGGATATCAGTTTCTAATTTGCGCAATTTGTTCTCCTCTTCAATAATCTCAGCCTGATGTCCACCCGTTTGCTGTTTAGCTTCGCGCTCCGCCAGTTCGCACGAAACATCAGCCAAGAGCGCCTTGGGGCCAGTAACTTCGCTCTCGATATTTTCTTTAGTAAAAGAAATGTATAACTCTTCACGCTTAAGATAATCGCGATAAAGGGTTTGGAGTTCAGTTTTTAGTTCGCGCACTTTCTCAATCTTCTCCATCTGCTTCTTCAAGAACTTGAGATGTGGGGCAATCTCGCGACGAATTGATTCGACTTGTTTAATGTTCTCTTCGGTCTTAGCCAATTTCTTTTCACTCTCGCCAAGCTTCCATTGATAAATCTTCAAACCGAGTGCCTCTTCAATCATCAGACGGCGCTCCACTTGGTTAGCATTAAGAATTTTGTCCGCCTCACCTTGACTAATAATGTGATGGCCTGAAGCACCAATTGAGATGCCGGCCAAGAGTTCGATAATATCGCGCAAGCGCACCGTTGAGCCATTGATCTTGTAGTCGTTGGCCCCATCCCTAAAGACTTCACGCGAAATTATCACCTCATCAAAATCAATTGAAGCAAAATGTCGGTCGGTATTATCAAAAGTTACGGCCACCGAAGCGCGCGATAAACGGCCAAGCGATGATGAACCATTAAAAATTAAGTCCTCTCCTTTCTTCCCTCGGAGTGACTTGAGTGATTGCTCGCCAAGCACCCACCTGAAGGCTTCAGCCACATTACTCTTGCCCGAGCCGTTAGGCCCCACGATCGCCACCACGGGAGCATCAAAAAAAAGCGTCTCCTTCCGGCCAAAAGACTTAAAACCCGACAACTCTAGTTTCTTGAGGGTCATTGTTAGAAATTATAGACCAAAAACACCTAAATCAGAAGTGAATTAAAATCCCCAATTAGCTAGCCCCTAGTGCTTGAAAAATATATCAATAATGCTCTAATTAAGAGCAGGTGAGTTTGGCAATTAACAAGCGGGTCTTGAAGACTCTAAAAAGAGAGGAGGTGCCCGATGATTAAGAAGAATTTGTGGAAAATCTTGCGTTCGATTTTTGCCCCGCTTCCGTTTATTGGCAAATGGCTAACAAAAGGTTCGATGAGATGCCGGTGTGGGAGTTTGAATTTCACTCCCGTCGAAGCTCTCGTTGTGGGGTGGGACAAGCCAGGAGCTGACCAGTGGCACGAAGCCTTTCGTTGCCAGAAGTGTTTCAAACTTCACTGGCCCGATGGACGGGAAATTGCCCCGTCAGCCTTCCAGAGAAATTTGGAGAATTCGAGGGGATGAGATTAACGCCAGTCCTTACTGTACCGCCTCGAGAGGTCGACAAAAGCTGTCGTTTCTCTCCCGGCGGTTTTTGTCTGTTAAAATTTATTGAGCCAGCCAGCCTTTAACCTCAAGGCCAGCGAAGGCGGCTGATTGCTCGGCTTCTTGCTTAGAATGACCGTCGCCTTCAGCCACCTTCTCTTCGCCTAAATACAAGCCAACAATAAAATGTTTGTCATGGTCAGGTCCAGATTCAGATAATACTTTATAAGCCGGAGTTACCCCCTCTACTTCTTGCGCTTTGCGTTGGAAGTGGCTTTTATAATCTTCAGTAATATTCTTCTTAATTATCTCATTAGCTTTGGGAAAAATAGTTTCGGCGATAAATTGACGCGCTGATTCATAGCCACCATCAAGATAAACTGCTCCCACCAGAGCTTCATAGGTATTGGCGAGAATAATTTGGCGCGCGCGGCCTGTGTCTTTGGCTTCACCTCGGGAAAGCAGGAGTTCGTCGTTAACTCCAAGTTCGGCAGAAATGGCGCTGCAAGTATTAGCATTAACCAAAGCAGCGCGATAAGAAGTGAGCTCACCCTCTGGTTTATCGGGATAAGTGGCAAAGAGCCAATCTGTCGTTACCAACTCTAAAACAGCATCGCCCAAGAACTCTAGGCGCTCGTTGTGTGGAAGAATTACATCCTTGTGCTCGTTTAAGTAGGAACGATGAAGAAAGGCTTGCTTGAGCAAGTCTTGATTTTTAAAATGATAATTAATTTTTTTCTCAAAAGTGCTCATTATTTATTAAGTAAAATTTTAATCGCCTTAGTAATAATCGGGACCATATCATCATACATATTTAATTCAGGCACTTCAGCCAAAGTAAACCATTGGACCTTGTCTAAGCCGCCCTTTTCCTCCTCTAGTTTCAAATCGGGTTTACCGGAGACCTCGGCCAGAAAATAGTGAACTTGACGACGAGTCTTGCCCTTCTCGGGATCCGAAGCAATATACTCGTTCTGGCCAAGCTCTTGCTTAATATCAATATTTACACCCATCTCTTCTTTAATTTCTCGGACCGTACCATTTTTAATATCTTCCCCCGGCTCAATATGCCCCTTCGAGAGTGTCCAGCGACCAAAGACATCGTGCACCATCGCCAAATAAATCTGATCGTCAACTCGAGAAAAAACAACTGCTCCGCCTAATTGTTCAATTGGCATTTGATCGTAAGGGATATCAATAATTTTTTTCTTCTTAGTCGGAGCATCATTCTTGCCTGGCTCGCCCAACTCCTTATAGACCGTACCTAGTACACCATTAACAAAACGACCGCTAGATTCGCCACCAAAAGTTTTGGCTAATTCAATCGCTTCGTTAATCGCCACTTTAGCCGGCACATCCGCTCGGTCGCTAAAGATAAGCTCATATAAACCGAGACGTAAAATGTTGCGATCAACCGCCGCAATTTGTTCAATCGGCCAATCAGGAGCAGCCTTCTCGATAATGGCGTCGATTTTGTCCTGATGACTGATGACACCATCGACGACCTCTTTGACATATGACAAATCGTCCATCCCAGGAGCAAATTCATTTACCACACGATCGATAGTCTCATCAATAAACTTCGCTGAATTACCTTCACGAAAATCAAGTTCAAAAAGAACTTGCATCGCTAAACTCCTGCACAAATG
>CAIKBK010000032.1 GCA_903825615.1 Candidatus Vogelbacteria bacterium
ACCACCACAGCCACCACGACCAAGAAGTAATAATTTTTATGGTTAAAGGTTTGCTTCGTTTGCTTAATAAAGAGTTTGGCGGTCTTCACGAGGCCGCCTTACTTTTGGCGGGATCTATGCTCTTGGCTCAATTGTTGGCTTTGGTTCGTGATCGTCTATTGGCTGCGACCTTTGGTGCCGGTTCATCTCTGGATATTTATTATAGCGCTTTCCGTTTGCCCGATCTTCTTTACACCACCATTGCCTCGTTTGTATCGGTGGCGGTGCTCATACCTTTCCTGATTGAGAGATTGGAAAAAGGGGAGGAGGAGTCAGCGCGGAATTTCTTATCGGCCGTGTTTAGTCTTTTTACTGTGGTAATGATTGCCGTAAGCGTTGTCGCTTATATCGTTATGCCTTATCTGGCACCCTGGTTGACTCCCGGTTTTAACTCCCAGGCACAAATTGAACTTGTTAATTTGGCACGAATTCTTTTACTATCGCCGTTTTTACTGGGCTTGTCCAACTTGCTTGGGAGTGTTACTCAAGCCTATCGCAAATTCTTAGTCTTCTCGCTTAGTCCGGTTCTTTACAATTTAGGAATTATTTTTGGCATTGTTTTTCTAATTCCTCGGTATGGTTTAACTGGGTTGGTGTGGGGGGTGATTTTTGGTGCTTTTTTACATCTGGCTATTCAATTGCCAACTTTGCTCAAAATTGGCTTTTGGCCCAAATGGTCGCTTAAACAAATTAAGGCTAATTGGCACTTAATCAAAAAGATGATTTTTATTTCTTGGCCGAGAACCTTAACCCTCTCGAGTAATCAAATAATGATTATAATTTTTGTCGCTCTAGCTTCTTATCTAGGCAAGGGGGCTATTGCTATTTTTAATTTTTCTTACAACCTGCAGTCAGTACCACTCTCTATTGTTGGCATTAGTTATTCAGTTGCCGCTTTCCCAACCCTCTCCAAGCATTTTGCCCGGGGTCATCTGGATAAATTTATTAACCAGATAATTTCCGCTTCACGGCACATTGCTTTTTGGTCAATGCCGGCCCTGGTAATGTTTATCGTTTTGCGGGCGCAAATTGTCCGCGTCATTCTTGGTTCGGGGAACTTCGATTGGACAGCGACTCGTCTGACCGCCGCCTGTTTAGCTTTATTTTCCCTCTCAGTCCTAACTCAAAGTTTGGTTTTACTTTTAATTCGCGGTTACTATGCGGCGGGTGAGACCGCTAAGCCTCTTGTGGCTAATATTTTGTCATCGGTCTTAACCATTGCTCTTGCCTTCCTTTTTATCTGGCTATTTAAGGCGAGCGATACCTGGCGCCTGTTCTGGGAAAATTTATTGCGCGTGCGTGATTTACCGGGAGTCATTGTCTTAATGCTTCCACTGGCCTATTCTCTTGGATCGATAACCAATTGTCTCTTATTGCTGGTTTTTTTCATTTGGGACTATCGTTTCAGAATTAAGCCAGTTTTGGCTTCGACTGGAGAGAATTTAGCTGCCGCTGTTTTAGGTGGAATAACCGCTTATTTCTCGCTGAATTTTTTAAGTCATTATTTCGATCTCCAAACAGTAGCCGGTATTTTTACTCAGGGTTTCTTGGCTGGGATGGGGGGACTCTTGGTTAATACTCTGGCTCTTTGGGTCTTAGGCAGTAA
>CAIKBK010000033.1 GCA_903825615.1 Candidatus Vogelbacteria bacterium
AAGGTAATTAATTTCGGCATTATTTACGGCATGGGAGTTAACGCCCTTAAGGTTAATTTAGGTACCACTCGCGACGAAGCCCAACTATTCATGGATAATTATTTTGCTTCTTTTCCCACGATTAAAAAATATTTTGAGTTAGTAATTGCTGGAGCGCGAGAACGAGGCTATACCGAAACCCTTTTTGGCCGTCGGCGCTATCTTCCCGCTCTGCATTCTCAATTACCCCAAATTAAGTCGAGTGCTGAGCGTATGGCGATGAATGCTCCGCTCCAGGGGACGGCGGCGGACATCATCAAATTGGCGATGATCCGAGCGGATAAAGATATTAAAGAGGCGGGCTTGGCCGGCCAAGTTTTCTTGCTGTCGCAAATTCATGATGAACTTATTTTTGAAGCAAAAAATGAAGCAGTTGATAAAGCCCGACCTCTTATCAAGGAGGCAATGGAAAAGGTGGTAAAAATCAATGTCCCGATTGAGGTCTCGTCTTCGGTCGGCTTACGTTGGGGAGAATTAGACAAAATAGGCTAAAAAACTACACCACTTTATCCACAAAAAGGGAATCTTGATTTTTTTATCAAAAAAACTTATTATTAAAGGGCAATAAGATTTGCAAACCAAAAATAAAGGTCGGTTATTAACCTTTTATTGAATTATCTAAATGAAAAATTATATCATTGTTGCCGTTATCATCATTCTTATTATTGTTGGTGTTGTCTGGTACAAGGCTAAGACCCCAGCTCCTATTGGTGATGAGACTGTTGTTACCACTGAGGCCACCACGACTGATATGGCTCCAGCTGTTGACACTTCAGATGTCCCCGCTGTTGATACCTCAGATGCTTCTGGTACTCCAGTTGCCGAGTAATCTTAAAAAGAGATTAAAGAAAACAATCCGCCCTGGTGGCGGATTGTTTTTTGTTAGATAAAAGTTTATAATTTTCCATATATGGAACTTACTATTATCAGTTACTCAGAGCTATTTCTTAGTTTATTAATAGCCGTTCTTCTGGGTGCCGTCTTGGGGGTCGAGCGTAATCTGGCCGGCAAGATGGCCGGGATGCGCACCTATGCGCTTGTCAGCTTGGGTTCAGCGATGTTTGTTGTTATCTCGCGTATGGTTATTGCCTCGGCTGGTGGATATCTCGCTGGTATGGATCCTTTGCGTATGGCCTCACAAGTTATTGTTGGCATTGGCTTTATTGGCGCCGGACTCGTGGTCTTGCGCGGTTCGCAATTGACCGGCATCACGACGGCTGCTGGTGTCTGGGTCTCGGCGGGGGTTGGTATGGCTTGTGGCTTTGGTTTCTATGCGCTAGCCCTCTTTGCTACCGGCTTAACCCTCTTTATTTTTACGGTGCTTTGGATCATCGAAAGAGATTATATCCAGAAAATGCTGGTAAAAAATGTTTGCCCTCTTCCGGCTGTTGACGCTAAGGTCGGAGAGGTTTCTCAGAAAACCGAAAAGCACAAAGAAGATGAAAGTGAACGACTCGAATAATCGCGATAATTTATTAAGGCAAATTCGTGATGAAGTGGTGGGTTTAATTGACTCACCGCTTTATTCTTTTCGCACGGAAAACAAATATTATCCAGTGATTGGCGAAGGCAATCACGAAGCCAAGATTATGTTTATTGGCGAAGCACCGGGGCGGAATGAAGCGAAGACAGGTAAACCCTTCTGTGGTTCGGCGGGGAAGATTCTCGACAGCCTCTTGGCTGAAGCGGGTTTAAAGAGAGACGAAGTTTATATCACCAACATTGTCAAAGATCGGCCACAGAATAATCGCGATCCCTTGCCCGAAGAAATAAAAATTTATGGCCCCTTTCTCGACCGACAGATTGATATTATTCAACCCAAAGTAATTGCGACTTTGGGGCGCTACTCGATGGGCTATATTATGGAGAAGTTGGGTTTGGCTGGTAAATTAAAACCAATCTCTGAACTTCACGGCCAAGAGTTCGTCGCCGAGACCGAATATGGTAAGGTGTATATAGTACCGCTTTACCACCCCGCCGCCGCGATTTATAATCAGAAACTTATCGAGACTCTTAAACAAGATTTTAAAATTTTAGAGAAATTCAAATAAATGGCTACTAAACTGAAAATTTGTTCGTGGAATGTGAACGGGATCCGCGCGGCGGTGAAAAACGGCTTTGGGGAGTGGCTCAAGGAGGAGAAGCCAGACATTGTTGGCCTGCAAGAGATTAAAATTAATGATGAGGCGCGAGCCAAAGAGGAGTTTGACTTTGCTGGTTATAATGAATATTGGCATCATGCCAAGCGCCCAGGTTATTCGGGCACAGCTATTCTCTCCAAAATAGAGCCAATCTCTGTTCTCCGGGGAGATTGGGATGAAGAGGGGCGTGTCTTAACCTTAGAGTTTGGAGACTTTTATTTTGTTAATACTTATTTCCCTAATTCTAATCACGAGTTAACCCGCTTAGATTTTAAAGAAGAATTCAACAAAAATTGGCTGGCTTATGTTAAGAAATTGGAGGAAAAAAAGCCAGTAGTAACTTGTGGTGATTTTAATGTTGCTCATGAAGCGATTGACCTAGCTAATCCAAAAGAAAACGAGGGTAATGCTGGCTTTACTGAACAAGAGCGAAAGTGGCTGGATAAATTTCTTAAAAATAATTTAATAGACACTTTTAGATTTATTCACGGCGATAAAGCGCAATATTCGTGGTGGAGTTATCGAGCAAATGTGCGAGCGCGTAATATCGGTTGGCGGATTGATTATTTTCTTGTCAGTGAGAAATTAAAAAAGAAGATCAAAGATGCTTTTATTCACGATACTGTGCTTGGCTCAGACCATGCGCCAGTGGGAATAATTTTGGAAATATGATCTATCTATTTTATGGCAACGACGAGATCAGAAGTCGTGATAAGACGGGCGCGATTATTAACTCACTACTCGCCAAGAGTCCCGAGGCGAGCCTCTTTCGTTTGACCAATGAGAATTTTAAAGCGAGTTCTCTTGATGAGTTGACTAAAGGCCAAGGCTTATTCCATCAGAAGTTTATTGTCGCTTGTGATAATTTGCTAAGTGGTGATAAGGAAAATAAAGAAATTTTAGAGGCTGTCAGGGGTGCACTCCAAGAGATTGCCAAATCTGAGAATGTTTTTATCTTCTTAGAGAATAATATCGAGGAGAAAGTTTTAGAAAAAATCGAGAAGTTAGCTGTTAAGACCCAAAAGTTTGAGAAAAGGGTGGGGGAGCTGGCGGGCCATAGCGCTTTTAATGTTTTTTCTTTAACCGATGCTGTCTCGGCACGCAATAAAAATCGAGCTTGGGTACTCTATCAAGAGGCCTTAATGGCGGGCCTGAGCGCTGAAGAAATATTGTGGAAGTTGATTTGGGCGGTTGATAATTTGCTTTTGGTTAAGAATACTAAAGATTCATCCAAGCTTAAGCTAAAGCCTTTTCCTCTGACCAAGGCTAAGAATGCGACCAAGAATTTTTCTAATGAAGAACTAAAAAAACTCTCGGCGAGCTTGGTTGATCTTTATCATAACAATTTTCTTGGCACCGAAGAGTTTGATCTCGGCTTGGAAAAGATAATTCTCAGTGTTTGAAATTAATTGGATTTTTGCTATTATCTTCTTGTTATCCGCTCATAGCTCAGCTGGTAGAGCAGCTCCCTTTTAAGGAGACGGTCGCAGGTTCGATTCCTGCTGAGCGGACAAAATAAAAAGCCACGAAAGTGGTCTTTTTATTTTGTCCGCGAAAGCAAGCAAACTGCTTTGCTTGCAGGCAGGAATCGAACAGCGGAGCGATGATTTTGTACCAACAAAAACTAGTGAGCTGGTGTCCAGACAAACTGGAGCGACGGCGAGAGTTTAGTCGCGGAAGATTCCTGCTGAGCGGACACTAAACTATTTAACTAATATAAACTATAGACCCTACCTGCTCTTTATGGTAGTAATGGAACTGTAACTGGTCTTTGTTGTTTGTGTAAGACATCGCTTGAGATGTGTTGTTTGCGGTAGAAACCGGTGGAAACTAACAAAAGGAAAGGAACAAGAACCATGAGTAAACGTGTTTTGCGAGTTGGTCTAATTGGCGGAGGCGGAGGCGCTTTCATTGTTCAACCACACCAAAAGGCCATCTTCATGGATGGCACTCGCCAAGTTGTGGCGGGGGCATTGCATCCTGATCCGGCGGTAGCGTTGGCTGAGGCGAAGAATTGGCCGTATCCGATCGAGGGTTTCGAAAGCTACGACCAAATGCTTGAATCCATAGGTCGTGGCGGGCTCGACTACGTGCTCATCGTTACTCCGAATCACGTCCACTATGAACCGGCGATGGCGGCGCTGCGTTTGGGCATTCCCGTATTCTGCGAGAAACCCCTAGCCACGAGTCTTAGCCAGGCGGTGGCGTTGGCCAAGGAGGTTAAGCGGATGAACATCCCGTTCTGTCTCGCTCATACCTACATCGGCCATTGGACCAGTCGCTTGGCTCGATTCATCGTTCGCTCCGGTCTGATTGGGAGCGTTCGCTGGGTCAATTCGTCGTATTTGCAAGGTTGGCTTGCGGGTCGGACCGAGGACACAGGCTCGATGCAGGCCGAATGGCGAGTGGATCCAAAACGCGCCGGAATCAGTTGTTGCGGTGGCGATATTGGCACTCATGCCCTGATGCAGTTGCTGTATGTCACAGGACTTGAAGTGGTACGCGTGAGTGCCCACTTGGAGACCTTTGTCTCCGGGCGAGCGCTTGACGATCATTTCACCGCTTACTGTGAGCTCTCGAATGGCGGGAAGGCGATGATCCACGCGTCCCAGATTGCCATTGGCCACAAGAATGATCTTCGGATCGAGGTCAACGGCGACAAGGGCACGCTCGTCTGGCGTCAGGAGGAGCCGGAGCAATTGACCATCCTTCTTCCGAACCAGCCCGATCGCATTTATTGGCGCGGGGCGGTCTCGCCGAACGACGGGTTCTTTGGTGATATTCCCGCGGAGCTTCTGGCTGAAGTGACCATCCCTCCGGCCACGGTGAGGCCTTCCATGATGCTTTCGCGCGTTTGCATCGATCGTTCGAGCAGGACGTGCGCGCGTATTTGGATGGTCAGTATGCGGGAACGGACGGCTCGAAGTATGCCACGGTGGATGACGGAGTCGCCGGTCTCGAGTTTGTCAGCGCAGCGGTCCACAGCAGTCAGAGGAATGGTATGTGGGTTGAACCTCGTGATTGAACTACACAGCGAGTAAATGATTAGAGAACAGCGGGACCTCGATCCCGCTGTTTTTAAATCTCATTACGAAATAGATCCCGTTGTTCAAAGGGGTAGATCAAGGGCCCAGAGACCGGGGCCGAGGAAGAGAAGTGAGATAGCCACTGCCATCATGACGAGGAGGTAATCGATCGGAATAGGAAGTCTCTTTTTGTCAGCGAGGCGAATTAAGAGATAACCAAACAATTCTAAGATAGCCAATGTCGCCACTCCTTGGGTAAAGAAGCCTACAATAAGAAGAAGGCCAATAGTGGTGTCCCATAAACCCACAATACGAGCCAAAGCCCCGCGCAAATAATGAGGTTTGATAATTTCGCGTAAGCCATAGCCAAGGAAGGTCCCTCCCAAGGCCACTCGCAAGATGACTGGCGCGATTGGGGCAAAATCAAACAGCTCTGGCCATAAACTTAACATGCTGTTATTCTAACAAAATAAGCAAAAAAATGAAATCAGAGTCCAAGAAAGAAATAATTGTTATTTTGCCTGACATCAGAAGCTCATTAAATGTGGGATCAATTTTCCGTACTGCTGATGCCTGCGGGGCGAGCAAGATTTATTTGACGGGTTATACTCCTGCCCCAGTTGATCAATTTGGCCGAGTGAGTAAAGAAATCACCAAGACAGCTCTTGGCGCCGAGAAGACTCTGGCTTGGGAGAAGCTGAAGAATATTTCGAATTTGCTAACCAAATTAAAAAAAGAAAAATT
>CAIKBK010000034.1 GCA_903825615.1 Candidatus Vogelbacteria bacterium
AAAACCATCCATCTCCACCAAGATCTGATTGAGTGTTTGCTCGCGTTCATCATTACCACCACCCATACCCGAACCGCGATGGCGGCCAATAGCATCAATCTCGTCGATAAAAATAATAGCGGGGGCGGCCTTCTTGGCCATATTAAAGAGATCGCGCACCCGCGAAGCGCCCACACCGACAAACATCTCGACAAATTCTGAACCCGAAAGATACATAAAAGGCACTCGAGCCTCGCCGGCCACAGCTCGCGCGAGTAATGTCTTGCCAGTCCCTGGCGCCCCCATCAAGAGCACACCTTTGGGAATGCGCGCGCCAATATCCAAGAACTTTTTTGGATTACGCAAGAAATCCACAATCTCCCCCAACTCGTCCTTAGCCTCTTTAACTCCCGCCACATCTTTGAAAGTTACACGTTGAGTGCTGTCATTTGGATCAATGAGCCGAGCGCGCGATTGGCCAAAGGTGAAGGCCTGCATCGAGGCCCCCTTCATTTGACGCGAGATAAACCAGAAGAGGATAAGAACAAAAATTATTGGAATTAAGAGGGGGAGAACCGTCCCTAACCAGAAACTTAGGCCATAAGAATTATTGACCTCAATCGTCACCTTCTTAAGTTTATCGGCCGAGACACCGTAATTAACCAAGGATTGAGACAGGGAACTCTCGGTTTCTTTTTTAGACTTCTTAATTGTTTTATCGGCAAGAGTTATTTCTAAATCCTCGCCCGCGACCGTAATTTTAGATACTTTACTATCATCAATTAATTGCGCTAATTCAGACAAGGGAAGATAGGCGATTTTGTCGCTCTTGCTATTATCAGCCAAAGAGGAATAAATGAGCACAATTACCGCCAAAATCAAAACGGCCAAGAATAGTTGATTACCAAACTGCCAAGTTGCCTTATTATTAGTGATTTTTTTCTTGTTTTTGGCCATAATTGCTTACAGGGTGTATAATAGCAAAAATATGGACAAATTCCATCTTTTCATTTTTATCCTCTGTTTTCCTTATTATTTCTACCAGGAGCATGTTAAGCCTAAAGAGAAGGAGGAAACGGCAAAGTTCTCCACAGATTAGATTCTAATTTAATTAAATAATGAAGAAAGACTAATTTGTTACAAATGGAAATAGCGCACACTCTGGATCGAGCGTGCGCTATTATTCTCATGGAGTGAAATTCATCCCCACCGCGGAGGCTGCTTTTATTCGCTATGCTATGCGATGAGCGGAAGAGCGCGCGCAAATGAGGCATGGGCCGCCATAAACGCCGTCTTCAAAACGGGATTGACCGAGCCTCCAGCGTCCACGTCAGCTTTCTTCGCGATGACTTCGTTGCCGGTAAGCGAGATGACCACAACGGCCGCGATAGGTGCTTGTACTTTGGCGACAACGGCCTCCCCAAATACATCTACAGCGGTCAGCGTGATGGCGACTTCGGCCGAATTCGTGGTGAGAGACGCCGCACTCTTTGCCGAGGCAGCGGCCAGCATAACGTCAGATGTCGAGGCAGAGAGGGCCGGCAGCGGTGTTGTCATCTTCTTCGCGACAACAGAAGCCGAAGTGGCCGTCAGACTTGGCAAGAGCGCGATTGCGAGTACCAAGACGAGCACGGCGCCAAGAAGTAGGGTGAAACGCATAGACATGTTCCTCCAAAAGGTTGTTTGGCTTCCCTTTCTTAAGGCACTCCCCACATAAGGAGAATCTTAGACAGAGCAGCCAGCAAGTCTACTTTTATATTAAATCAAACCCAAAAAATTGTAAATGTGCTAAAATAAAAGAATGATATCAAATAACCTTAAAAAAGTTGTATTACTTGGATCAACAATTTTAGGTGTCCTTGCTTCTGGCCAATTAGCCCTCGCGACCGAACTTAAATATACAACCATTGTCGAATCTAAAGACAATCAAGTCCTCTTCCGATCAGGTGGCTTAGAAGAAACCGATATTTTTATTTGCCAACTGGCTGATCTCTCCTGTCAGAATATTGGCTCCACTACCCCGCCTGAAGTCTCCGACTCTTTTACCAATCATGACCAACAAGATGATAAGATAAAAAATGTTAAATTCGACCGCCAAAACGCTACTCGTGTTCTCCTCTCGGGTGATGAGAAATGGCTCGTCTACTATGATGCCGCTCTCGCCAATAAAGAAAAAACTCGCAAATTCGTCCTGCTAAGCTTGCAAGATGGCGTGAAGAAAAAAGCTTACGAACTTACCGGGAAGGTTAATTATTGGGACCTTTTATCTGAAGAATTGCGTATTTATAATTTCTCGCCCAGTAGTAAAAAACTTCTCTACCTCGATGACCGAACTGGCTATTCAGTTCCCTATCTTGTCGATCTGTCAAAAAAGCAAACAAATTATCTCCCGGGCCGGCAAGTCATTCTAAAAAAATATTCCGTCGCCGAC
>CAIKBK010000035.1 GCA_903825615.1 Candidatus Vogelbacteria bacterium
AACCAATGACCCCAATGTTAGAATTTTTGTCTTCGGTTAAACCAACGGAGCGTATTTGGATTCAGATTCTGGTCATGGCCGCTAAAAATAGATTCCCAGGTAAAGATAAAGAAGGTAAACCGGCCCTTGTTGGTTGGAAAGATAAAGGAAAAAAATTGGTTGACGATTTATCTAAAAGAAATCTCGATGCTAAAGATATGATGAGTGCCTGGACCAAAAGTGTTCTAACCACAACCGAACGTGACATCGTCACTTCTATTCAGCGTAATTTGGGCAAGATCGGCTTTGATGTGGGTATTCGCACAATCTATTCAGCCACCGAGGGTATTAAACCAGCTGTCGGCGTTGGTCTAAATTCGGCTCTCAAACAATTCGGTTCTGATAACCTAAATGGCTTCAAACCAAAACTTCTGTCAGGATTTGATAACCCTTGGCAAGATCCTACTGGCTGGAGAACCAAGAGGCGTAAATTAGAGTATTTTCAATTTTATCAAAATCGATCCTATTTTTACCCACCAGCAAATTGTCCACCTATTGGTTTAACGACTGAAGAGCTCGCCACCATTTACCACTTCCCCGGTAGTGTCGCCACCACCCCAAGTTTGACTCGTATCCCATCTAAACGTGGCGAACCGCCAGAGAATTTGCCGATCTAATATTATGAATAAAGAAACCAAACCGCTTTCACTGGGGGGAAAATTAGGCTTGGCCGGCATAATTGTCGGTTTTAGTTGCTTGGCTTTAATTATCGTTTTTGCTATTTTCCCACCACGAAACTTCCCCGCCAACTCTTTTATCCATGTTGATCGCGGGAAAAGTGTTTCTATGGTTGGTGAGGAATTGAAGACTAAAGGTCTAATCCGTTCAACCACAGCTTTTAAATTCTTTGTTGTGCTTTTAGGCGGTGAGAAAAGAATGCAAGTGGGCACCTACTTTTTCAAACAACCCAGTTCGATTATTAATGTTGCGCTTAAACTTACCAATCGTTTCTTGGGCTTCAAACCCTACCGAGTAACAGTAACTGAGGGGATGTCTAACGAGAAAATAGCGAATCTCTTAGCCAAGCAAATTCCTAGTTTTGATAAACAGGAATTCCTTGAGAAAACAAGCAGCCTCGAGGGTAAACTTTTCCCTGATACTTATTTCTTTGCCCCCTTAGATAATGTTGACGATATCATCTTCGAGCTGAATCAGAGTTGGGAGGAGGAAACAAAAAGTCTTCGGTCTGAAGCCATGTTTGCTGGTAAATCTTTTAATGATATTCTAATTATGGCCTCGATAATTGAACGCGAAACGAAAACAGCCGAAGATCGTCGCCTAGTTAGTGGTATCTTGTGGCGGAGGATAGAGATTGGTATGCCCCTGCAAGTTGACGCTACCTTCGAATATTACACTAATTACAATACCTACACCGTTACTAAAAAGGTAATGAAGGAGGATTCGCCTTATAACACCTATGTCAATAAGGGTTTGCCGCCAACCCCCATTGCGAATCCCGGCTTAGATTCGATTGAGGCGGCCTTAAAGCCGACTGTCTCGCCCTATCTTTATTATCTAACTGGTCGTGACGGCAAAATGTATTATGCCGAAGACTTTGCTGGACATAAGAAGAATCGTCGCTTATATTTGGATTAATGTCCGCAAAAAAACAGAAAAAGGTCTTTATTGGCATAAGTGGCGGAGTTGATTCTTCGGTCTCGGCGACTTTGCTTAAAAAAGAGGGTTATGACGTGGTTGGCGTTTTTATTCGGGTTTGGGAACCCGTCGGTTTTGTTTGTAATTGGCGCGAGGAGCGACGTTGGGCCAGGCGAGTGGCTGCTCACTTAGACATACCGCTCCTCACTCTAGACTTAAGCCAAGAATATAAGAGGCGAGTGGTCGATTATTTTATTGCTGAATACAAAGCCGGGCACACACCCAACCCCGACGTGATGTGTAATAAACATATCAAGTTTGGCGTTTTCTACGATTGGGCGATGACTCACGGCGCTGATTTTGTTGCCACTGGACATTACGCGCAAATAATTAAAAATAATTTTGCAATTTCAAAAGATAAAGATAAAGATCAAACCTATTTTTTGTGGAATCTTAAGACAGAACAATTACCCAAAATCTTATTCTCCATTGGCAAATATACTAAAACTGAAGTCCGAGCTTTGGCCAAGAAATTCAAATTACCCACCGCCGAGAAAAAAGATAGCCAAGGTCTTTGTTTTGTCGGTCAGATTGATTTTAAAGATTTTCTCAAACGCGAGATAAATGAGAAGAAGGGTGACGTTTTAAATGAACAAGGCAAAGTCATTGGCCATCATGATGGTGCCACCTTCTTCACTTTGGGCGAACGTCATGGTTTTGAGATTGATACCAAGTCTCCTGAAGAGAAACCTTATTATATTATTGCTAAAAATATCAAGAAAAATACTTTAACTGTCTCAACCAATCCTCACCAAATAAGAGCTGAGAGATTAGAGGTAAAATTAGAAAAAACCAATTGGATTAGTGGCAAGAACCCCGAGGACTCCCCTTTAAAGGCCTCTCAAGGGGAGTCCTCGGGGCACAATCTGCTTGCTCGTGTGCGTTATCGCCAACCGTTACAAAAATGCCAAATCACCAAACTTGATTTCAAAAAAGGGGAGGCAATTATTACCTTTGCCACCCCTCAACTGGCTGTCTCGGGCCAATCCCTCGTCTTGTATGACAAAAATATTTGCCTTGGCGGTGGTATAATTAGATAAAGAAATGGAAGAAATAATTTCAAAAATAAAAAAAGAATATC
>CAIKBK010000036.1 GCA_903825615.1 Candidatus Vogelbacteria bacterium
AGTAGCGCACAAGATGCTTATTGCACAAAGTATAGGCGTTTCGTTTTGTTCTTCGTGAAGTGCAATCTCATCTATCGATTGGTTTGTTGGGGCTGTGAAGTTCCCAACGAGCAAGTTCGTCAGGATCTTCAAAAAATCTGACATCATCTGCGGTTATTGAATCATCTAACCGCATACTAATATACGGGCCAGTTGACCCTTTACCGGGCAGGTGGCCCTTTATTTACCCTGAGTTTTTATTGAAGGGTTTTACTTCACTCTGTATTTAGTCCTGATTTTCTTTATTTCTCCTTTCTCCACTTCCTCTTTTTTAGACTTTCCTTTGTCCGCTAACTCTTTTAAAGCTTTTTCATCCAATTTAGCCAATTCTATGGCTCTTTTTTCTAAATACTCAACGGTATTAATATCAGGATTATTCAAAGCCTCTTCGAGTAAGGCGTTTAAAATATGACCTACTTTTGGCCCCGGTGTTTCGTGTGTAACAGTCATAATCTGTTTCCCGTCAATTTTTAACATCCCAACTGAGGTTGGAGCGCGCAGGGCCTCCTCAATCATAGACTCATATTTTCTTAATCGATAAGGCTCTTCTTTAGGGCGGCCCATACCAATACGATCGCAAATACGCAAATTCATTAGGTCCCAGATATTTTCTGGTCCAACATTGACTATCACTCGGCGTACGGCTGATAGAGTAATTTTGTCAGGATCAGCAAAAAACATGTGATTTCGCACCATTTTTACCACTAAATCAGCTAATTTATTAGGGAATTTAAGGCGAGCCATAAAGTCGATCGCTATTCTTTCCCCTACCACCTCGTGGCCATAGAAGGTAAACTCTTTTCCCTTTAGGCCTGGTCGTCTTGTTTTTACTTTGCCTAAGTCGTGCAACAGGGTGGCGAGTTTCACATGTAACGGGTATCCCCTATCAGCGGCGTGTTGCAAGGCCCTGACGGTGTGTTCCCAGATATCATAAACATGCTCCCCTTTTTGTTCCATCCCGATTCCTTTCTCTAATTCTGGTAGGATATGATTTAACAAGCCAGTTTGGTGAGCTAGAATAAGGCCATTCATTGGCTCAGGCGAATCTATTATCTTTACGAATTCATCCCTAATCCTCTCAGCCGAAATCTCTTTAATTAAGGCATTATTTCGAGAAATACTGTCTAAAACCTCCTTGTTACACATGAAACGTAGCTCACAGGCGAATCTTATGGCCCTTAACATGCGCAAGGCGTCCTCAGTGAAGCGTTTATCCGCTTCCCCGACCGTTCCTATTACTTTGTCCTTTATGTCTCTTATACCGCCATATAGGTCAATTAACTCCCCTGCCTCAGGATTATAGGCCAAGGCATTGATGGTAAAGTCACGACGACTCAAATCATCTTCGAGCTTATCGCTAAACTTAATTTCATCAGGGTGGCGTCGATCTGAATAATTGGCCTCAGTACGGAAAGGTGTTACTTCAACATTCTTTAATTTATTGTCCTCGGTTTTTTCGTTGATCACCGTGACCGTGCCAAACTTATTCTCATAGACTGTCTTAGCAAACAAAGGGATAATTTGCTCGGGCGTGGCATTGGTGGTGATATCCCAATCTTTAGGCTCTCGGCCGATGAGGCTGTCTCGCACACAACCTCCCACCAGATATGCCAAAAAACCTTTATTTTGCAAGGCCTCTGTGATTTCTAAGATTTCACGTGGAACATTTAATTTTATTTTGATGGTGTCTGTCATGGTGTTATTTTATCGCAATTTTGCTAAATATCCAAAAAATCGTTAGAATTAAGAAGTTCTTATTGCCCCGATAGTTCAATGGATAGAACGACGGTCTTCGGAACCGTTGATGTGGGTTCGACTCCTGCTCGGGGCACCAAAGCAAGAGCATGTGGCGGAATTGGTATACGCGTACGCTTCAGAAGCGTATGGAGTAATCCTTGGGAGTTCGAGTCTCCCCATGCTCACAATAAGTTAACTTTCTGTGCGGGTAGGGAGAATCGGACTCCCGTCTCATCCTTGGCAAGGACGTGTTCTACCACTAAACCATACCCGCTTCTGCTGAAGCCCTTATATAATATCAAAAGTTTTAATTGAATTCAATATCTGGATAACAAATCCCCTGTTTGGGTCAGAGAATCTCGAAACTGGGGATAAGTCAGTGGACAAAGTGGATAAAAGACATTCCATAGATTAAGAGAAATTCTCATAGAAACTAAAGGAAGGTGTTAATAAGTGTTGATAAATAAGGTTATTCTGGCAAAAAGTCGTCTTTAAAAGAAGATTTTGGCGATTTGGCCGATAATGTTTCTTAAGAAACAGGTTACACATGGAACAGGTACCTAAAAATAAGACTCAAAAGCAGGTGACGGGCCAAAAAGGGGAGGATGAGGCGGTAAAATACCTTAAAAATAAGGGATTTTCTGTCCTTGATCGTAATTACCTTAAACCTTGGGGTGAATTGGACATTGTCGCCAAGAAAGGGGATTGGCTGTACTTTGTTGAGGTTAAGACGGTGACAAGACAGGTCCCCGAGGCTAGTCCTCAAGCTCCCCGAGGACTAGCCTCGGGGGACGATTACTACGAGCCTGAAGATAATATTCATCCGTGGAAAATAAAGCGATTGTCTCGAGCGATTGAGACTTATCTCTTAGAGAAGAAAATAGGGGATGAAGCCGAGTGGCAGGTCGATTCGATCGCTGTTTATCTTAACGATAGGGGAGAGACCCTTAAAATTGAACACCTAGAGGATATTTTCTAGTTTTAGATATGTTATCTGTCGGGACGCCGGGATTTGAACCCGGAGTCTCACGAACCCGAATCGTGAATGTTACCGTTACACCATGCCCCGATGGGCGGTATAGGATTCGAACCTATGACCTCTCGCG
>CAIKBK010000037.1 GCA_903825615.1 Candidatus Vogelbacteria bacterium
AAAAGAATGATTGACGAGATAATACCAGAGAGATTAGAATCACGAATCGAAGTCCAGGCGCGGGCAAAGCCCTCGCGAGTAGCATCACCTAAACTCTTACCCCCCATCAATTCCTCACGCAAGCGTTCAAAAATCAAAACGTTCGCATCAACAGCAATCCCAATGGAGAGAATAAAGCCCGCCATACCAGCGGCGGTCAGAGTCACGGGTATCAATTTAAAGATAGCGAGCATAATCATGACATAAATTGAGAGAGAAACAACTGCCACTAAACCCGGCAAGCGGTACCAAAGAATCATAAAGATAGCAATAATCAAGAGCCCGATCAAACCAGCCTCTACCCCCTTCTTGGCTGCCTCACTACCGAGGGTCGCCCCGACAATCTCAGTTGAAACTAATTTTATTGGCACTGGCAAAGCGCCAAGATTGAGATCGCGTACCAAGCTCTTGGCTTCATCAATGGTAAATTGACCGCTAATTTCGGCCTTACCATCACGGATCTCCTCCCGAACATTCGGAGCAGAAATTATTTGATTATCGAGCAAAATAGCGACCGGTCTATTGATGTTAGCCTTGGTAATCGCCGCAAAAAGTTTAGCCCCTTCACTATTGAACTCCAGCGAGATTGACGGTGACAAAGAATTTTGATTAAAAGCGACTTGAGCCTTCTTTAAATATTGACCAGTCAAACCAGTCGCGATGAAGTCGGTCGAGCTAGCCGTCTCAACGGTCGCCTCTGGCTTCAACACTTGGAATTCTAGTTGCGGAGTGGCGGCAATCATCTTGGTCGCTTCTTTAATATCAGTCACACCAGGCAATTCGACAACCAAGCGATTATAAACAGTGCCAGAGAGCGCTGAGCTCTCAGTTTGGACAATCGGTTCAGAAACACCAAAAACATTTACTCGGCGATCAATGACCTCACGCAAAGATGACATGGCATCAGTCACATCAGCCGGATTTAACTTGGAGACATCGGCTTCGTAAGTAAGACGACTGCCACCTGATAAATCGAGACCTAATTTGAACGGACGATAGAAGCTCCATTGAGGATTAACTTCTGAATAATAATTAAAATAGCCAATGAGAACCCCCGCCAAAAGCAGGGCTATGGCCCAAAAACGGATATTAGTCATATGGGGTTATTCTAGCAAAATACCGTGATAAATCAACCTGACAATAATCGCCACCAAAACCCCAAATAAGAGCCCGACAATAACATCAACTGGCCAGTGAACATTGGCCAAGACCCGAGCGAGAGAAACAATAATAGCGCCTAAGATAAAGATTAGGCCAAGTTTCCTCCTTTGGAGAAAAACACCGGCCGATAAGGCTCCAAGAAAAGTGGCGTGGCCAGAAGGAAAAGCATCACCCCGCGCCGTGGTAAAAAGCGGTCTGAGATTGTCATAAACCTCGAACGGTCGCGGGCTAGGAAAATTATACTTAAAGAGACTAACCAGAAACCAAGCCAAAATGGCACTAAAAAATGACAACCAAACTAAACGCCAGACGGCAATTTTTTTCTTAGTAACAAAAAAATAAACAACCAAGCTTAGCCCCATCACCCAAGGCAAGATAACAGCACAAAAATAAATTAAATAATCCACCTGATTATTTTACCAAAAATTAAACAAGTAAGCGAAAGGCGGATCCACGGGGATCCGCCTTGGGGGCGAGTAGTCCTAGCCGTTGGAGGAAGTGACCAGAGTTGTAACTAGGGAGATCTGTTCAAGTTGCGAGAACAAACCCTGGGCCTTCTCCAATAACCGTTGCCGTCGGTTAACGTGGTCTTTAGCCAGAATAACCAACCCGTTAATAATCGACTCGGGCGAGCCGATAACGTCAGGAACCAAGTCTTCGAAGCAAGCCGGGGTAATGCGACACCGAGTGATCTTAATCTGTTTCCGATCCTTCCTGGAACGAACAGCTCTGATCGCGATCAGGTTAAGACCTCCCTCTCGGTTAATACCGATAATGGGAGGGAGCGAAGAAGTCGGATACTGCTCCCGCCACTTGGCCGTTGGTTGGACAGCTACAAACAGGCCCCTCACGTTAGCCTCTGCCGTCTTGCCCCAGACCAGATCATAACTAGCAAGCCGAGTACTTACCAGCGGGTGGTCTAAGGTTAAGACAATAAATTCCCCTAGACTCCCGAGAGAGAGCTCGCTCAAGTACGGTTTGAGACAAGCCAGAGTGTCATTCAGGACACCAACCCAAGTCTCCTCTGAGATCGGCCCTTCTACCAAGGCCCTGATACCGTCATGGCCAATAACCGAAACCAAGTTATTCGAGTGCATATCTTCTCCTTATGCTACGAAGGGCGTACCCCTCTATAGCGCTTGAAATCCAATCCCTGCCACTACAGACTTAACAAAGAATCTGATTAGAAATTAACATTTATCTCGCAAGCTTACAAGCTTACTCTTCCACCGGCTAAGTCTATAAGGTTTTTGAATAGCATCACCACTGTGAGCGGCCCCACCCCACCAGGAACGGGGGTAAAGAGAGAACATTTATCGGCACAGGCTGGGTTCGCATCGCCAACTAATTGCCCGCTTTGTTCGGAAGTGCCAGCATCAATAAGAACTACGCCCTCTTTGATAACATCAGGGGTAATAAGGTCAGACCGGCCGACACCACTAATAATAATATCGGCTTGTTTTAATAAAGTAGCTGGATCACTAGTTTTAGAATCAATCACTGAAACACTCACCCCCTCTTGGGTTAACCAAATCGCCACCGGCCGGCCAACGAGTTTCCCTTTGCCTAAGACCACCGCTTTTTTACCAGGCAAAGTAATATTATTTCTCTCTAAAATTTCTTTAATCGCCCCAACTGTCGGCGACAGAACTCTCGCTTCTAGACCGAGAGCATCAATATCTTTGTCTGGGGGAACTAAGTCAAGAATTCTCTGTTCATTAACCTCGCCAGGTAAAGGCAACTGGACAATAATACCGTTGATGTTTTGGTCAGTAGCCAAACGAGTAACTTCTTGGGCCAGATCATCTTCTGTTATCGTTGACGAATATCCATAGACCACAACATCTACCCCAATATCCAAACCTAATTTCTTCTTGCGCTCCACATAGCGCTCCGAGACAGGGTTCTCCCCCACCCAAACAACAGCCAGCTTTAAATCTTTACCCCGAGCCTTCAGTCTCAGACCTTGTTTAATTTCTTGGGCCAATTTATTACCGTCAATAACCATAAAAATTATCTTCCTTTGCGCATTAATAAAATTTTAATCGTTTTAAGAGAGATACTTAAGTCTAGCCAGAAACTACGATTCTTAATATAGAAGAGATCATAAGCAAACTTGTTTCTCGTCTCACCAATATCGATACCGTGATGGGGTTCACCTTCTTGTCTAATCTGCGCCCAACCAGAGAGCCCCGGTTTGATAATGTGACGAATATTGTAATAAGTAATATCTTGACTGTAGAGAGCGACAGGGTCGGCAAATTCTGGTCGCGGACCAATAAGCGAAATATCACCCCGCAAAACATTCCATAATTGCGGCAACTCATCGATACGCGTCTTGCGCAAAAACTTGCCAACGCGCGTCACTTTATTTTCTACCTTCCCCCACTGAGCACCGTCATTAGCATTGGTCATTGTGCGAAATTTAAGAAGTTTAATTACTTTATTATCCTTACCAACCCGTTCTTGTTCACTAAAAATAACTCCACCGTCATCAAGTTTAATCAAAACATAAACGAGAAGATAAAAAATTAAAGAAATAAAACCCAAAGTTCCCGCCACCGCCATATCCATCAAACGCTTCAATCCATCATAAACCGGCTTGGGACGATTCGAAATATTTTCTAAGAACCACTGCTCTTTAATAGATAGAACGGGCTCACGATCAAAAAGCTCTTCGTAAAAATTAGACAAGGGAATAAAACGGACGCCCGAGAAAATCATGCTATAAAAATTCTTTAAAGCCTGATCGATATCTTCGTCGTAAAGATCAACCACAATTGAAGTAATACCAGAAACCTTGATATTTTTTAGTTCGCGTTCGTTAGCAATCTTAATATTGTAATAAGGATTATTTTTTATCTCCTGTAAGATCTCATCTACTTCTTGGCCCGAACAAGCAAAATAAATTTTCTCTGGCAAATTAAGATATAATTTAGGCACAACCAAACTGCGCCAAGCAAAGATCAAAAAGAAAGAAATAAAGAGATCGACAAAAAGCAAGGTCTTGGGAGTGACGCCAAAATAAGGAATGAAGTAAAAGAAGATAATGGCAATTGTGGAATTGACAACTTGAGCATTAAAAATAACCCGAGGCAATTTGCGTCTAAAAATAGAAGTATGTTTACCGTAAAGATCAGCAATATAAAAAACCACCAGCCAAATAGCAAAAATAAAAGCAAAAGGTATTAGTAATTGAGAGAAAAGGTTCCAGCTCGGGAATTCCACATTACGTACAAAAAGTGTCAGCCACAAAGCCACATAAAAGAGGACGATGTCACCAACCAAGAGAACAAAGGTCTCCTTTTTGGACGTAAACTTCATAATTGGCCTTAGCATACAACAAAAAAGCAAATTATGCTATATTTAGCAAATACCGCTAAGGTATTTTTTATGGCGACAAAAACCAAAATTTTCTACCTCATCACCAAGGGCAATTTTGGCGGCGCCCAGCGTTATGTCTATGATCTCGCCACCAATCTCCCCAAGGCGAACTTCGATATCACCGTGATCTTTGGCGAAGGGCAAATTTTGGGCAAGAAACTTGCTTCAGCCGGCATTAAAACTAGGCAAATCGAGTCCTTAAAACGCGATGTGGGCATATTGACTGACATCAAAGTTACTTGGCAGATTTGGCGAATTTTGCTCCGAGAAAAACCAGAGATTATCCATCTCAATAGTTCTAAGATTGGAGGAATCGGCGCCCTCGCCGGACGACTCGCTGGGGTGCCAAAGATTATTTTCACTGTTCACGGTCTCGCCTCCAATGAAGCGCGGCCGGCGTGGCAAAAAGTTTTAATTAAGTTCAGTCATTGGCTCTCAATGATTATGAGCCATGAGATAATTACTGTCTCGGATAGTTTAAAAAAGGAAATCATTACTTGGCCCAAACTCGGCCACAAAATAACAACTATTCATAATGGCCTAACTCCGGCTAAACTCTTTGAACGCTCAATTGCCCGCCGAGAAATTCTAAAGAAGCATAATGAGAAATTTTGGATTGGGACGATCTCCGAGCTACATAAAAATAAAGGTTTAGATTATCTTATTGAAGCCTTTGCCTCCACCGTGCGAACCTTGCTTGGCAATTCCCTTGGCTGGTCACTTAATTTGGTAATTATTGGCGAGGGTGAAGAAAGAGCCAATTTAGAAAAATTAATCCGAGATAAGAGAATGGGTGATCGCATTTTCCTCGTTGGTCGGATTGAAGACGCGCGTGCTTATCTCAAAGCCTTCGATATCTTCACCTTAACCTCACGCACCGAAGCCCTCCCCTATTCAATCGTGGAGGCTGGCATGGCTGGCTTGCCCGTCATCGCCTCTGAAGTGGGTGGCATCCCTGAACTTATCACCAGCGCTGAACTTGGCATTCTTGTCCCACGCGGAAACATAGAAGAAATAAAAAAGTCTCTCCTCTTCATGATCAAGAAACCCAAATACCGCGCCAAGGCCGGCGCCAACCTCCGCCGTCGCGTTCTCGCTAATTTCTCGCTCAAACAAATGCTCGAAAAAACAATTTCTCTCTACCAAAACTAAAATTACCCGAGGACTAGCCTCGGGTAATTTTATTGTGGTCCGATGAATTCATTATTGGCATCATCACGGTGGAAGGCTAAAGCGTATTTGCGCATGCCAATTAGAATCCCGAGGCCAATAAACTCAACCAGTAAATGCGAACCGCCATAACTCATAAAAGGCATTGGGAGTCCAGTCACCGGCAAAACCCCAATATTCATTCCCACATGGATAATAAAGTGAGACAAAAACATAATTATCAAACCAAGGCCAAACAAAGTCTCAAAATTAGTTGCCCCCACCAAAGAAATAACAGCTATCCGCCAGAGAATTATCCCGAACAATAAAAAGAAAATCAGCACTCCAATCAAGCCCCACTCTTCAGCAAAAGCAGCAAAGATAAAATCGGTTTGGTATTCAGGTAAAAACTTAAGCCGCGACTGGGTACCATAACCCACCCCCTTCCCTAAGATCTCCCCCGAGCCAACGGCGATTGTCGATTGAAAAGCGTTGTAGCCAGATCCTCTAATATCAGCCAAAGGATGAACAAAAGCGGTAATGCGTTTCTGTTGATATGGCTGAAGTAAAAATGACCAAGCCAGAACCGACGAAACAGTAGCTAAAATAATCAATAAGAACAGATGTTTCCTTGATACCCCCGAGACCAGAATCATCCCTAACCAGATAAGAAAAATGATTAGGGCCGAACCAAAATCAGGCTGGATTAAAATTGTGACAAAAGGAATAAAAGCATAAAGGCCAGAAACAATAATATGACGAATATTAGCAATCTCGACATGACGCTTAGAAAAATATTTGGCTAAAACTAAAATTAAAGCCAGCTTCATAAAATCGGCTGGCTGAAGCGAGAGACCGCCGAGCGATAACCAACTCTGAGCTCCCTTAGTCACCTGTCCAATGATAAAAAGGGAGATGAGCACAGCTTCAACCGCCAGATAAAAAAAGACCACGATTGAACTCTTGCGCAGAAAACGCCAATCAATAAAACCAGCGATTAAAAATAAAGCATAGGCAAAACAGACCCAAGAAATTTGTCGAGTAAAATAATAACTCTCGGACATAAAAGAGTCCATTGTTATTAAACCAAAAATAACTAAGGGGATGGTGGCAGCAACCAGTATCCAATCAAGACGATTCTCTAATCGGCCTATTTTATCCCAGACTGCCAGCATAAGTCATTATTTATCAAGATTAAAAGTATTCACCCGCCAATAAGAATCAATGTAGGACGGCTCCGCTAAGAACGAATGCGGCCAAGTAAAATAAGTTTCTTGGCGTGTATTGGGTTCAAGCCTGTCAACAATAGTCTTACTAGCGGCAAAAGCATTATTGTTAACATCGGATAAAACAGTGACAACCTCTATATTAGAGTAAGACCTTAAGCTATTATTGCCCACCGAAATATGCAGAAGTGGTTTAGGTTCATTGATAAATTCCCGCCTTTCGGTATAAATATCTTTCTCTACTGGTGACACTTTCTCCCACGGGGTCGAGGTTGGGAATTCGAGAAAAACCTTTTTTGCCTCCCTCGCACCAGTCTCTACTCGACTCTCAAAGAGTAAGAAAATTTCGTTCGGGTTAATAAAAGTTGAACCTGAGCGCTTAGTAATTAAAACATTATCGGCGTCATAGACCGAGAGAGTATAAGGCAGGTCACGATTACCAAGAGTTGGATTAAGATTCTCCACTTGAGCCACTAAATCATACCAACCGTCGCTAACCTTAAGTGGTCGAGTCCAAGAAATCTTAAGTGGTCTTACTTGGCTCGAGCAAGCCAAGACGCAGACTCCCCCACAATCAACCCCAAGCTCAGCTTGATTCTGCCGACCATCAAAGCAAGATGGTTCAGGTTTATAAATAAAGAAAATAACAAGGCCAACTAACACAAAAAATCCTAAAACGATTAGAATGTAGTTTAATTGCCTCTGTCTCGCCCAAGATAAAGCCATGATTACTTAGAATCTTATCATAATTAAAAGTAATTTTAAACATGACACAAAAGCCTTGGCGAAAGGCCAAGGCTTTTGTGAGAAATTCGCTCCTGTGTTCCGGCGGCTAGCTACTCTCCCCTTACGAGTACCATCGCTACGACCGGGCTTAACTTCCGAGTTCGGAATGAGATCGGGTGTGACCCCGGCGTCAAACCACCGAAACAGAAGAGCCAATTGCTTGTTTGAAAACTGTTTTGGCTGGAGGAACTCGACAGTTGCCGAGTTCCTCGCAAAATGGCGGGAAGATTCAAACTCCTCTTTCCTTGGTAAACAACCGCTGAAAGATTGGACGGAGTCATCTCCCCATAAAATTGGTGGGTGGTGACTTGGCGTTAACCAAGAACTCCAGACGAGTGCTCGACCCTCTGCCCGTCAAGAAAAGGGGAACACTTGGTCGGGATATCACCACCACAAAGAACAACAGCCAAAGCAGTTTTCAAACTAAAGGTAAAATAATTCACAACCCTTCGACAAGCTCAGGGCAAGAAAAACAAAATCGAAATGATTTTCAAAGTTCCTAATAGGAATGGACTTATTAGTACTTCTTAGCTAAACACGTTACCGTGCTTACACTTAAAGCCTATCAACCTAGTAATCTTCTAGGAGTCTCATAATGATAATTAATCTTGAAGTTGGCTTCCCTCTTAGATGCTTTCAGAGGTTATCCATTCCCGACTTAGCTACAGGGCGATGCACCTGGCGGTACAGCCCTTAGACCAGAGGTCAGTCCACTTCGGTCCTCTCGTACTAGAAGCAGATCTTCTCAATTATCAACGCCTGCAGTAGATAGGAGACCAACCTGTCTCACGACGGTTTGAACCCAGCTCGCGTATCTTTTTAAATGGCGAACAGCCATACCCTTGGGAGCTTCTCCACCCCCAGGATAAGATGAGCCGACA
>CAIKBK010000038.1 GCA_903825615.1 Candidatus Vogelbacteria bacterium
ATGACCGGCTTGCCACGTTCGGCGGAAATTCGCACTAATGAAATAGTCCGCGCCATTGATAATGAGCTTAAAGAGATAGTCCGTGCCATTAAAACTGTTTTCCAAGATACACCACCGGAGTTATCGTCTGACATTATTGATCAGGGTATTACTTTGACTGGCGGTTCGTCGCTGCTTCGTAATTTATCCGAGCTAGTTTACCGCAAGACGGGGGTTAAAGCTTATGTGGCCGAAGACGCTCTATATTGTGTGGCTAAGGGTACGGGTATCGCTCTCGATCATCTCGATGTCTATAAACGAAGTATTATTTCAAAAAGATAAACTCCATCACGCCTATCTTTTAGTGGGGGATAGGTCGTATTGGGCGGATAGCCTAAAGACTGAATTAAAAAAAATTCTTAAAGTTGAGAATTTATCAGCTTGTCCTGATGTTTGGTGGCTGGCTTACGATTCGTTTGGCGTTAAAGATAGTCATAATTTAATCGAGAAAGAAGCGCGCAAATCTTTTGCCGGGCAAGGCCGATTTTTCATTCTAGAAATTTCATCCATCACACCCGAAGCGCAAAACGCTTTACTCAAGACCTTGGAGGAGCCAATGTCTGACACCCATTTTTTTATTATTGCCCGCACAGCCGATATCTTTTTGCCCACTGTCCGTTCCCGGATGCTAATTATAACACAGAATTTTTTTCCCGAGGGGAGTCCTCGGGACGGAGCGAAGTTTTTGAAGTTAGATTTGCCGGATAGATTAGATTTTATTCAGAAAGAGTTTCTTAAGAATAAAGACATTGGGAAAAGTGAAATAATAGATTTCGTCATAGATTTAGAAAAAACTTTGCGGTCCAAGGTTAACATGGGAAAGATTACCAAAGATGAAGAAATTTCTTTGTTTGAATTAGAAAAATGCCAACATTACCTCCAAAACCCTCGTTCGTCCAATCGCCTAATTCTGGAGCATTTAGCTTTGATTTTACCAAATTAAAAATTTCCTATATAATTGACTCATATGGCATACAACCTTTCACCATTTAAAGCAAAATTAGCCGAAGTCGAGGACTGGCTCGGACGTGAATATTTAGGGATTAGAACCGGTAAGGCGACACCGGCAGTACTTGATAGTGTGATGGTAGATTCTTATGGCACCAAGACCCCGCTTAAGCACATCGCGGCTATCAGTATTGAAGATGCCCGTACGGTGCGCATTACGCCTTGGGACAAGAGCCAGGTCGGCGCTATTCAAACAGCAATCGAATCGGCTAATATTGGTTTGTCTATTTCCCCTGATTCTGCTGGCTTGCGTGCCATTTTCCCCATGTTGACCGAGGAGCGACGTAAGATGCTAATTAAATTGACGAATGAGAAATTAGAAGAAGCTCGTATCTCGGTGCGCAAAGAACGAGAGAAAATCTGGGAAGATATTCAAGAACAAGAGAAGGCGGGAACAATGAGTGAGGATGATAAATATAAAGGCAAAGAAGAGTTGCAGAAATTAGTTGACGAAGCCAATAACAAACTCGAAGAACTCGCGAAGCGTAAAGAAACCGAAATAATGTCATAGAAATTTATCGATCCGTGCTTCTAAAAAGTCCTCGGATCTCC
>CAIKBK010000039.1 GCA_903825615.1 Candidatus Vogelbacteria bacterium
ACCGGCAACTCTGATGTGGCCGAGAACTACCCCGTCTTCGAATCCGATCTTAAAGCTGGCTACATTGTCTCGGCCGCTGACTCTAATACCACTGGCTTAGGCTATAACTCGACCTTTGGCGTCATTAAAGCCCAAACTGGTCAACCTCTGCTCGGTGTCGTCTCCACCAAACCTGGTATCACCTTAGGTCTTGATCAAGACATTGGTAGCCAAGGCCAAGTCCCAGTCGCTCTGTCTGGTCGCGTCCCCGTTAAAGTTAATCTTGAAGGCGGTCCTATTGTCGCTGGCGATTATATCACTCTCTCATCCGTCCCCGGTATTGGCACTAAAGCCACCGTCTCCGGTCAAACCATTGGTCTAGCCCTAGAAGCCTTTAATGACTCTTCAGACAAAGATGCTAATGGTATTGGCGAAGTCCTCGTCTTCGTTAACTTAGGCTACGCTCGCTTAGATACTCAAATTGCCCAAGGCAACCTTAACGCTGGTGACTTCTGGCAACTTGATGACACCACCGGCCAGATCATCGCCTCCAACATTGTTAACCTTAATAACTTCGACCTAATCAATGTTCGTTCGATTACTTCCGCTAGTGGTGCTTGGAGTATTAGTGAGGATGGGGGGTTGGTGGTGAAGAGTATTAAGGCGCAAAATGCCATTATTGAATCAGGTGTGACCGTTCGCGATCAAGGTACTGGTCTATATTCTTGTATCTATGTTGAGAATGGCACTATTAAGAATAAGTCTGGTGAATGTCAGGAAGAGACAGCGAGCACGACTCCTATTATCCCTGATCTTCCGATTGATGATGGGGGAGATACTGGTACCACTACAAGTACCACTACCCCAGATGTCTCGTCTCCAGACCCAATCGAGGCAACCTCCACTGAACCAGTAATCGTTGACCCAGATCCTATTGCTCCAGTCGAACCAGTCGTCGAAGTTCCAGCTCTTGAACCGGCTCCAGCTGAAACCCCTGTTTCTGACCCAGTTCCGGTCGATACTGAAGCCGGTGGATAGCCACTCTGGTCAAAGTTTCTAATTAGATTTAATATATAAGTATGTTTACTAAAATATTTTCTCAAAAATTAACACTATTTTTAATAGTTTTTCTGCTCAGCTCTCCTTTGTTTGTCTTAGCTTATTCTCCGATTGTCCAGATTAATGAATTTTCTCCATTACCTGTTAGTGGTTCAAGTTGGGTCGAGTTAAGGAATATTACTGCCACCCCTATTGAACTCACTGGCTGGCAATTGGTCAATTATCTTGGTACGACGACCACAAATATTGCGACAACTAGTTTGAGTGGCCTTATTTTGCCGGCGTCAGGAATCGTTAGTTTAGATATTACCCTTGATTCGGACAGTGGGACGATTGCTTTGCTCGACCCTTCTCTTAATTGGGTTCACTCAGCTGCTTATGGTGATTTTCCTCTGGTTGCGACTACTAACATATCTTCTCACCCAAGTGTTGGTCAGTCAGTGGTTATCTCTGGTGGGCCTTCGATGTGGTCTGGTACGCCAACTCGTAATTGGTTTAATCTTTCCCCGACCAAGGTGTCTATTCTCACTGGTTTCCCGTCTGATGTTGTTACGAATTTAGTTGAGGGTGGTGACTGGACCAGTGTCACTGGTTTATCTTTAGAACGCTCAGGCATTAGTAAGATTGTTTGGCCGGGTACTTTGAATTTGACGGGTTCTGACGATATTACTGTCCTGCAAAACTTAAGCACTAGTCTAACCTTAGATAAAGGGTATGTTAAATTAGATGTTCTCTCCCCGTCTGCCTTGGCTGATAACAACGTTGAGGTCACAATGTCTGGCTTACCTCTTACCTATACTCGGTCTGATCTAGTAGTTTCTGATCTAACCGCAATTATTTCTGGTTTTACCTTTAGTACAACGAGTGATGGCGGTCTCATCACCTTTACTTCTAACAAATTGGCAACTTTTAGTGTGGCGACAACCGCTCCGGTCGTCGAGGAGATTGTGGTGCCTCCAGTTGAGCCTCCTCATCATGGCGGTGGTGGGGGTGGTTACACTAATCCTTTAGGTGGTCAATTAGCTACCTCAACGGGCCTGGTTTTGGGAACTAGCACTTTCCGTTTTCCCCGCTATTTATCTCAAGGGCTAAAGGGAATAGATGTTCAAGAATTGCAAAAACGACTAAAACTCGAGGGCTTTTTCCTCGGTGAGACGACAAGATATTTTGGTCCGTTGACCAAAAAAGCGGTGATTAGTTATCAGAAAGCTCACCAAATTAAACCTGTTACCGGTGTTGTGGCAAAAGCGACTCTAGCTAAATTAAATTTTTCTGCCAGTTCAATTTTGACTGTCAGATAGGAGACTTCACCCTGCGTTTTGATTGAGAGCTTGGCGAGGTTATCAACAGTTTGGGAGAGTTTTTACTAAACTATTTTTGGTTTAAAATGGTGGGAGTTTTAGCAATTTTTATTAGAAATTATTAATTTTTTTGTAAAAAATGGTCAAAAAAACGAAAATAGCGCGAAAAACTTCCAAAAAGGTCAAAACTGTTGCGGTAAAAAGTTCTCCCGCCTCGCTCGTGATCAAACAGATCCGCAAACGTGATGGGACAGTTGTTGACTTCAATCTTGAGAAGGTGACCAATGCTATTTTGAAGGCCATGAGAGTCGCCAGTGAGGGCGATGCCGAGCACGCCATAAAGGTTGCTCAGTCTGTCTATCTGGAGTTGCTGAGCATCTGTATTGCAAGTGGCGCTAAGAAGAGCGGTGACTGCATCCCGGCGGTTGAGGACATTCAGGATGTGGTTGAGAAGCAATTAATTTTCCACAAATTCGCGGCCACGGCCAAGGCCTATATTCTTTACCGTGAAAAAAGGAATGAACTAAGACGTGAGCGTGGCGAGGTGCCGGCGAAGATTCGTGAATTAGCTGGTGAGAGTAAAAAATATTTTCAAAATGAATTATCCGAATTTGTTTATTATCGTTCTTATTCGCGCTGGATTGATGACGAGGGCAGAAGAGAGACTTGGGTTGAATCTGTCGATCGCTACCTTTCTTTTATGAAAGAAAATTTGGGCGATAAGCTTAAAGAATCTGAATACAATGAAATTCGAGAAGGCATGTTAGCTCAGAAAGCAATGCCCTCCATGCGCTTGATGTGGAGCGCTGGTTCCGCGGCTCGTCGCACCAATGCGGCGGCTTATAATTGTTCTTACTTGGCCCCGACGGCTTTTCAAGATTTAGCCGAAATAATGTATCTCTCAATGTCTGGCTGTGGCGTTGGCTATTCGGTTGAGAGCCAGACGGCCCAACAATTTCCAATTATTCAGAGACAAAACGGGAAAATTAGGCGGGCTCATAAAGTGGATGACAGCCGGGAGGGTTGGTGTAATGCTTTAGTTATTGGTCTCAAAACTTGGTTTGCTGGTGAAGACATTGAGTTTGATTATTCTGGCTTGCGACCAGCCGGCGCTCGTCTCAAGACGATGGGTGGCCGTTCGTCTGGACCGGAGCCCCTTGTTTCTTTAATGAATTTTACCCGGGCTAAGGTTTTAACCAGACAAGGTAAACGTCTTCGCAATATCGATCTTCACGATATTATTTGCAAAATTGGCGAGGTTGTCGTCTCGGGTGGCGTTCGTCGCACCGCGATGATTTCTCTCTCTGATCTTGATGACCAAGAAATTCGTCATTCTAAAGAGGGTCAATTCTATATGACCGAACCGCAACGCAGTTTGTCTAACAATTCGGCTGTTTATAATGAGAAACCGACCAGTGCGGAATTCTTAGAGGAATGGATTGCTTTAATGCGCAGTGGTTCGGGTGAACGCGGTATTTTTAACCGTGGGTCGCTTGAGAAGCAATTGCCTAAACGTCGCTGGGAGAAGTTTGAGAAAGATGCGTCCACTTGCGGTATGAACCCTTGCGGTGAGATTATCTTGAAGTCCAAGCAATTTTGTAACTTGACCGAAGTCGTGGCTCGCGCGGGGGACACGGTTGAAGATTTGTTGGCCAAAGCTCGGGTAGCGGCTATTTTAGGTACTTATCAAGCCAGCCTGACTAACTTTCCTTATTTGTCTGATGAGTGGCGCGAGAATTGTGAGGAAGAAGCTTTACTTGGTGTTTCTATTACTGGTCAGTGGGATTGTCAGACGGTGCGCGACTCGGCTGTTATGCAGAAAATTAGAGACGAGGTAGTCAAGACTAATAAAGAATATGCCAAACGCTTTGGCATCAATCGGGCCTCGGCGGTGACTTGCGTGAAGCCATCAGGAACAGTCTCGCAACTTGTGGACTCATCTTCAGGTATGCATCCACGTCACGCGCAATATTATATTCGTCGCATACGTATTTCGGCTACCGATGCCCTCTTTAAGATGATGAAGGATCAAGGTTGTCCTTTTTACCCAGAAGTCGGCCAAAATATGGACACCGCTAATACTTTTGTCTTTGAATTCCCAGTTAAAGCACCGGAGAACTCTATCTATAAAGATGACCAAAGTGCCATTGAACAACTCGGTTATTGGAAGATGGTTAAAGAGAATTACACCGAGCATAATCCATCGGTTACCATCTCGATTGGTGATGATGAGTGGGTCGAGACGGCTAATTGGCTCTACAAGAATTGGGATATTATTGGCGGTCTATCTTTCTTGCCTCGCTCGAACCATGTCTATAAACTGGCGCCGTATGAAGAAATTAACAAGGAGCGTTACGAAGAGCTTAAGAAGAATTTTCCGGAATTGGATTTCTCCAAGATTGTGCTCTACGAGCATGATGATGAGACTCAAGGGTCTAAGGAGTTAGCTTGTTCGGCTGGGACCTGCGAAGTGGATGTGATGGTGGCGGACAGTAAAAAGTAAGCGCTCGGCCATTCCCAATTAAAAACCTCGCATTAGAACCGCCCCGGCCGGCGGTTCTTTGCTCTTCTCGCCCTCGCTCTTTTCTCGCTCTACTCGAAAAACCATGCCCGCTCGGCCTCCGAAAGGCTTTTTAATCGGGAAGGCCTCGCTTTACTTTATTGACATCCTGCTAATTTAGATGTACAATCAAAAGCGGAATGAATGAGGCGATGTGCGCCTTTGAGAATTGAGAAAAAGGAGAAACTGGCCTTTGGCCGGAGGGTAGGTAAATGTCTGCTGCTGTTACAATCATGATGCTCTCGAGAAAGAAATCGCCAGGGCACGATTCTGGTTGTGGAAGTATCTGGAATGTTGTCTTTTGGTTTTCTATTGCTTTAATGCTGTGTCTTTGTGGCTCTGTGCTCTACGGGGTTTACACGGCAACCCATGCAAGGGCCAGGTTTTCAATTGTTCACGCCGATGGAAGGGTTGAACAAGTCAAAAAACGCGCTGAGTTGAAGGTTGGCGAAACTCTTCGCGTTGAAATCAATGTGACTGGGCGTGAAAATCGGCAAGTAAGTATCCGGATGTTTACGCATTTCGAAGGGGGTTACTCCGACAAATTAGTCAGGTTGCCGACTGGGCCGATTATTCAGGATTTTGTTTTCAAATCATCGGGTGAGAACAATCTTAATGTATTGGTCCACAATGAGGCAATAGATGTCTTTAATGATATTTTTGCCGGTTCGTTTGAAATCTCGTTAACGATCACCTAGTGCCCCGTGTGGGCACGGATCAGAGCAATTAAGCTCTGGTGCGTGTCGCCGGGGCTTTTCTGTTTCTTTGATTAAACAACCCAGAAATGGACAATTTCTTTGTTTTGTGTTAGAAATTGGTTGGACTTTACCTGAAAGGAGGTGATCAAATGTCCAGAAAGAGAGATAAAAGAAAGACTGACGGCACCCACCCCGAGGAAATTATTGGCCAAGTGTCGACTCAGGACCTAGGGGTGACGGGGTTTGAGGTTGTCGAAGAGGGAATTCGCTCTTTGGTCGTAGTCTTGTGGGAGAGGGGTTATAATACGGTTTGTTCTTGCGCCGGTCATATTGGAGGTCTTGAACCTTTGCCTTGGATCACTATCTTGGTTAACGAAGCAGACCCCTGGTCCTTGCTCCGACTTAATCAGGCGGTTGGTAGGTTCAATTTGAGCCAGGGTGAAAACGGGATGTTGCCAGAAACGGCTGTTACCTGGGTTCTTTCCCCGCAGATTACCCAAGGTGGCCTGGCTGTCTACCTTCGCCCTCAATCTCTCAACGAGAGGCGAGACCGGAAGGAAATTCTCCGTCTGCGCGAAATAGGGGAGAAACTGGCCAAGTTTATTCAACTCCATTGTCGAGACCTTTTCCCTCTGTGTTAGTGCCCGCCCCCAGTGGCAAACGAACCCAAATCGTTTGTTTACGAGGCGGGTTTGTTGTTTTTATGTTTTTATGGTATAATGAGAAGAGCTGGCCAGTAGGCAGTTGCTCCGTGTCGCAAGATGCGGGGAGGAAAGTCCGAACACTTCCTTGGGCGCAAGCCTAAGGAGCAGGGTAGCGGGTAACACCCGCCTAGGGTAACCTACGAGGTGCGAACAGAAACGACCCGGTTAAGTCCGGCTGAAACGCGCTAAATCCTTACCTGAGTGCAAGGCCGTGTCCTGCGTAGCTTTACGCGAAGCAGGAAGTGCCGCTCGAGTCCAACAGTAATGTTGGACCCAGATAAATGACTGCCCACGCCTGCCCGACGGTCGGCGGGACAGAATTCGGCTTATCGCTGGCCAGCTAACAAAAAATACGAGGATTGTCCTCGTGTTTTTTGTTAATCGGCAAGTTTGGCTCGATTGGGCTTCTTGGCCGGTTTTATTTTATGATCGGTCACTAATTTTTGAATTTGCGAGATGCTATAAAGACGATAACCGTTCTTAGTGTCGCGCCGAGAGCTTAATTTGCCGGATTTATCCCAATTACGCAGGGTCTCAATGGAGACCCCGATAATTTCGCTGGCGGACTTTATTGTAACATAGCCTTTTTCCACGTTTTTGTACTTTGATTTGTCTTGCTTCTATTATATAATAACCCTATTAATCGCCAAAACCTAATATTAATTATATAACAAATTATGGAAAACGAGGCAAAGAAGCGTTCGCTGTGGACCTTTGATAACGTTGCTTTAATAACTTTAGCGGCTGGTATTTTACTTTTACCGATTTTCAATTTGCCTTGGCTGGGCTTCTCAATTGAGGTTAGTAAAAGGTTATTACTAGCGGCCGTAGCTTTTGTCGCGTTTATTCTATGGTTGCTGGGGCGGCTTCAAGAAGGACGTTTGATTTTGCCTCGCAATTATATTGTGGCCGGTGGTTTTCTTATTGCTTTGACGGCAACTTTGTCAGCCATCTTTTCGGGTGCTTTTTGGAATTCTTTTTCCGGTTTAGGTTTTGAGATTGATACAGTTTTGTCACTTTTGACGATGGCGATACTGGTTTTCTTGGTTGGCGTTTATTTCCAATCACGCAAGCGCTTCTTGAGTGTCTATATCGGGATATTTGTCATTGCTTTAATCCTCTTTATCTCTGAGATCTTAGCCTTGCTTATCTTGCGCACAAGTTGGTTTGGTTTTGCTCAACCATTTATCGCTCCTTATTTTAACAACTTGGCAACGGGTGTTATTGGTAAATGGTATGACCTGAGTGTCTACGCCGGCTTTATTTTGTTGTCAGCCTTGGTGATGATTGAATTCTTCTCGCTGAAGGGTATGGCCGTCTTCCGTGGTTTTATTATTGCTTGTTTTGTTCTGGCCCTTTTAGCACTTGGCTTTATCAATTATTGGCCAGTTTGGATTGTTGTCGGTATTGCCAGTTTGATTATTTTTGTCTACAAAATTTCTTTTTGGGGCATGGATTTGGAAAAAGATTCTCATCAGTTTGGCG
>CAIKBK010000040.1 GCA_903825615.1 Candidatus Vogelbacteria bacterium
GCTTTTCTTATTAATTTTTTCTCTATCCCAATCCTGCTACGTTCTCTTTTTGCGCCTTGGCGCCGAATGGGCGAAGATTACCCCAAAAATGTTTTTAATAGTTTTGAGGATGTGGCGGCTGTTTTAGTCGTTAATCTCATTATGCGTATTGTTGGTCTCGTCATGCGAACAGTGGTTATTGTTTTTGGTATTTTATTTGTGACGGTCGTTGCCTTGTTTTACCCGATTTTATTGATCCTGTGGTTGCTTTTACCTTTAATTTTAATCATTTTAATTATGTTGGGATTTGGCTTGTTGTTTCGGTAATTTTAAATCTATATGGATATCAAGGAATTATTAAAAAATAGCCCGCTTTACCCCATCTTAATAGTTGAATCTATTTTTTCTTCGCATCGTCGTCGTTTATTTATTAATGTCAGCGGTGCTCTACTTTTAATTCTCTTTGCTCTCGCGACTTTCTTTTCGGCTATCGGTTCCCAATTATCGCAATTTGCTCCGCGGATTTGGGGGTTGGTTTGTTTGAGTTTAGCCTTTTATCTTATGGCCAAGATGACCGAATGGCATTTTAATTCATCCTATTATTTTGATAATGTTGCCCTCAATCGTTACAAGCCGGGAGATCTTTTTACCTTTACTGTGGGTCGGGTGTTTATGGCGACCAAGAATAATGATGTTCTCCATGGCTTCATGATTTCTCCTGTCGGGCGTCTTATTTTAGGTCGTTGTGGCATATCTGATCGAGACATTGCTAAATTCCTAGAATTGCGCTCAGCTGGCCAATTTTATAAATTACCAATTGGCTCTGACCAAGTTCTCAAGTTGCGCGAGTTAGTCACCTTTTTATTCCAAAATGATAATACCTTCTCACAATTTCTTGCCGATCATGGTATTAGCGAAACCGAACTTATCGGGGCTGTCAGCTGGGTAGTTTATGGTATTGAGTATGGCGAGTACAGTAAGCGTTGGTGGAGCGAGACTAATTTATCCAGATTGCCCGGCATTGCTAAAGATTGGGGATTTGGCAATACCAATACCCTCGATCAGTATGGCTGGGACCTACTTTATGGTCTAGAATTTTCTTCTGATCTATATGAGTACTCTTCTCGCTCAAATGAGATTAATCAAATTGAAAATATTTTAGCTAAGCAACGTGAAGCCAATGTTTTTATTGTCGCCGATACCGCGAGCGAACGCATGGATACAGTCTGGCATCTGGTCAGGCGCATTAAGGATGGTGTAGCACCTCCAGCCTTGGAGCATAAGCGCCCCGTTCTCTTTAACTCAGCAGTTTTTCTTTCTCGGTTTAAAGAAAAATCTGACCTAGAGACGGAATTGCTAAAGATTTTTAAAGAAGTTCAGTTGGCGGGCAATGTAATTTTAATTTTTGATAATTTTGTTCCTCTGGTGCGCGGTTTTGAGGCTCTACGTTCTAATTTTCTTGAATTGCTTTATCCTTTTCTTAATTCCAATTCCGTCCAGATTATTGGCTTAACTGGCAATGATGATTTTCTTCGCGAGATAGAAAGTAACGCCAGCCTCATGGCCTTGTTTGACCGAGTTTTTATTCGGCCATTGCCAACAGAGTCCATTATTCGTAATCTTGAACAGACCGTCTGGTCTATTGAGGAAAGGCATAAATTATTTTTTACTTATCCGGCAATTCTTGCCATTGTCGAAGGAGCAGATAAATATTTTTCAGTTTCTGATTCTGGTGATAAAGCCGTTGATCTTTTAACGGAGATTATTCCTTGGGCGAGGCAAAAAGGCTATAAAGTTATTGGCCAAGACGAAGTAGAAGAGTTGCTACAGAGTAAGTCCGGCATACCGGTTGGTAGAATTCAAGAAGCCGAAAAGGAAAAACTGTTGGGGTTAGAAGACAATTTGGCCAAGCGTGTTGTTGGTCAGAGCGAGGCCTTGATCCAAGTTAGCAATGCTTTGCGCCGAGCTCGTTCTGGTATCCGTAATGAGAAAAAACCAATTGGCTCCTTCTTATTCCTCGGGCCAACTGGTGTGGGTAAGACCGAGACGGCCAAGGCCTTAGCCGAGACAATGTTTGGTGACGAGAAAATGTTGCTTCGTCTCGATATGGCCGAATTCCAGACCGGTGAAGGGGCCGACAATTTAATTGGGGCGGCGGCTGATGGCAAACCCGGTTTATTGGCCAGTTTGGCTCGCGAACATTCTTATGGCGTATTGCTTCTTGATGAGTTCGAGAAGGCTCATTCTGATGTCCACAATTTGTTCCTAACTATTTTTGATGAAGGATATTTCTCAGATAAAAGCGGGCGTCAAGTAAGTTTGCGCAATATGATTATTATTGCCACTTCTAACGCTGGAGCTGATTTTATTTGGCAAATGGTCAAGGCGGGCAAGAAGCCAGAAGACGAAGCTGAGACAATTATCAATAATCTAGTAACACGCGCGATTTTCAAACCAGAGTTATTGAACCGTTTTGATGCGGTGGTTATTTACCATCCATTAAAAGAAGAGGAACTTAAGAAAATTTCTCGCCTGATGCTTGGTCGCTTGGCTAAACGTTTGTCAGAGCAGGGCATTACCTTTATGATTAGCGATTATTTGGTTAGTTCTGTCGCCAAACTTGGCGCCAACGAAGTTTTTGGTGCTCGACCAATGCAGCGGTTTATCCAAGATCATATTGAACAACAGATTGCTGATAGCCTAATTAAGGGCGATATCAAGAGCGGGTCTTCTCTTTCCTTTGAACCTCGGAGCGAGACCGGAGAACCAGAATTAGTTTTTAAAGGGAAATAATGATAAATAATTTTTTGATCAGAAATCACCACATACGCTGGGGGATAATTGGCCTTATTTTTTTTGCCATCGTTTTTGTTCTTTGTTTTGCTACCTGGGTAATGGCCAAGGTCACCTACTACACCTTCTGGAAAGATAATTCATTAGGTTACCAATCGGTAAAATTGACCGAGGAGTCTGATTTTAATAAAACTATTTCCTCCTACTTTTTGGGCCAGCCAGCTGACCGCCTACCTTTATCAGCTGGGGCCTACTTGGTTAGTGACCTTAATTCTAAGGAAATCATTGTTAAAAGAAATGAGAATCAGATTTTTCCTATCGCTTCGGTGACAAAATTAGTAACAGCTATTGTGGGCCAGGAATTTATAAATTCTGACCAACAAATCACAATTACTCGTCAAGCTTGGGAAACCTATGGCAATACAGGGCAACTTCGAGCAGGAGAAAAGATGCCCTTTAAGACAATGCTTTACCCTCTACTTCTAACTTCTAGCAATGATGCGGCCGAGGCGGTGGCGCTGTCTGTTGGCCGAGAGAAATTTCTTGCTCGCATGAATGAATTTGCCAAACAAATTGGTATGAACCATACCCATTTTTCTGATCCGAGCGGTTTATCTCCCGACAATATTTCAACCCCGACGGACCTTTCTCTTTTGGCCGGTTACTTATATGAGAATGAACAAGACCTGTTGGCTATTACCCGGGAGAAATCCTATCGCTATGGTCGTCATAACTGGACTAATTATAATAATATTTCTTTAATGAATTATTATGTTGGCGGTAAAAATGGTTATACCGACGAGGCCAATCGCACTTTGCTCTCGCTATTCTCCGTGCCGATTAGCTATACGACAAGTACTGATAAAACAAAGAGTGGAGAGAAGAAAGAAAGGCTCTTGGCGGTGGTTTTATTGCAGAGTAATGATCGAAAAAGTGATACCCGTAATCTAATTAATTATTTAGGTAAATACGTTTCTTATAATGGCGGCAAGAACGGTTTTGTTCCAATGCTTCCGCCGGAAATAGAAAGTTTATGATCAAGCGACTTACCGCTATTTTAATTACAGCTCTTTTTATCGCAGCTATTGGTTTGTATTTTTATAATCAAATTAATTGGCAAAAATTAGGAACGGTTGAGTATTCGTCCGTCAATTACCCTAAGAAACAAAATTTAACTTATCGCGACTTGGCCGAAGTATCAGGAACAGTTTATTTTATTGGTCAAAACTCTCTCAATATACCGGCCGAAGGCAAAATTGTTATTGCTGATCTCCAAAAAATGCTAGTAAATCTTTATCAAGATGGTCAACTTCTAAAGGCCTTGCCTATTGTTTCTGTCGGTAAGATTGGGGCGCCTTGGGAGACACCACGTGGCCAATTCAATATTTTGGCCAAAGAAGAAAATCATAAATCTTCCGTTACTGACGTTTGGATGCCATATAGTATGCAGTTTCTGGGCAACTATTTCATCCATGGCTGGCCCTACTATGATGACTCAACGCCAGTTAGCCTTGGTTACTCTGGTGGCTGTATTAGATTAAAAACAGCCGATGCTGAAGAGGTTTTTTCTTTTGTCGATCGCGGTACACCTCTAATTGTTGGTAGTAATAATTTACCCAACAATTCTTCTGAACGCTACGTGGCGCGGGATAAGAATGTTTTTCCCAATGTTAGCGCTGAGAGTTACTTAGTGGCTGATCTTGATAGTGGGGCGACAATCGTTAAAAGAAATAGTTTAGGTCTTTATCCCATTGCTTCCCTCACGAAGCTTCTCACGGCCCTTGTTTTTCTTGACCAGATTAATCCCATCGATACGGTT
Source organism: Candidatus Vogelbacteria bacterium (assembly GCA_903825615.1). Classification (GTDB taxonomy): domain Bacteria; phylum Patescibacteriota; class Minisyncoccia; order Phycocordibacterales; family XYD1-FULL-46-19; genus CAIPHT01. The sequence goes on from CAIKBK010000040.1 coordinate 4,592, forward strand.
GTGGTCGGGGAGGATAATAAATTTGTCCCTTACCGTGAGGTGGGCGGGCTTAAAGCCGGGGAGGTTTTTGTTGCCAAAGATTTACTCTGGCCCTTGCTCTTAGAGTCTAGCAATAAATCGGCGGACGTTCTGGCTTCGCGACTGGGAGAGAAAAGGTTTGTCGCGGAAATGAACAAGCGAGCAAAAACTATTGGTTTAATTAATTCGACTTTTGCTGATCCGTCTGGTATTAGTGCCGATAACGTTTCTTCGGCTGAAGACCTGTTTCGTCTGGCCAAACACATATTTTTTGAGAAGAGTTATATTTTTTCGGTCTCGCGTCAAGATAAAATTGAATTAGCCAACCACACCTGGCAGAATGTGAACACTTTTGTTTCTTACCCAGGTTTTCTTGGCGGTAAGACTGGCCAAACCGAAATTGCCAAACAAACGTCGCTCAACCTTTTTGAATTACCTTTTGAGATGTCTTCAAGTACAGCCAAAAGGCGAGTAGCAATAATCGTTCTGCGCAGTAATGACCGAGATAGTGATACGCAAAAGTTACTAGACTATCTCTCTAATAACATATATCTTATTAAGGATGGGGAAAATTAAGAAGCCAGAGAATTTTTGGAATAAGTTACCCAAGCCGTTTTTTTGCTTAGCGCCGATGTATGACGTGACTGATGCGGCTTTTAGACAAATGTTTGTCAGGTATGGTAAGCCAGACATACTTTTTACCGAATTTGTTTCGGCCGATGGTTTAGCCAGTAACGCGGGCCGGACCAAGCTCTTGCGTGAGCTTTATTTTGTCAAAAATGAGCAGCCGATTGTGGCCCAGATTTTTGGCTCTAACCCTGAGACAATAAAAACCGCTATAAAAATTATTAAAGAACTTGGCTTTGCTGGTGTCGATATAAATATGGGCTGCCCTGATCGCACGGTGGAGAAGCAGGGGGCGGGGTCGGCTTTAATCAAAAACTCTAAATTAGCGCAAGAGATTATTTTAGTGGCCAAGGAAGTCGCCGGCGATATGCCGGTCTCAGTCAAAACACGAATTGGTTATAATAAAATAGAGACTGAGAATTGGGCGCGCGTAATTTTAGAAACAAAACCTTCGGCTGTCACCTTCCACTTGCGCACTCGCAAAGAAATGTCTAAAGCTGAAGCGCACTGGGACGAAGCGAAGATTTTAAGCAAATTAGGTCAGGAATATAATATCCCGATAATTTGCAACGGA
>CAIKBK010000041.1 GCA_903825615.1 Candidatus Vogelbacteria bacterium
TGGTCATGACGACACGTGTTTTCATTGGACATACTCCTTCTTCCCCTTAGGGATTTGTTCTAAACTTTGACCCTTCCCGTGAAGGGATTTCACTTTGTTTTCGTAATCCGTTGTCAGAGAACAACGAACATCCAACTACATTCCTAGTATAGTTTTATGGTTTTGTCAAGGGGTTAGCCCAAATCACCCAAAAACCTAGAGATTGATGATGTGTTGGTCTGGATCGTTGTTGGCAGCAGGGATTTGTGAATCCTCCTCTTCAGCCAAAGCCGCCAAGACGAGTTTGTCGTCCTCGGACATAATTTCATCAAGAGCGATAGCTCCAATTAGGCCTAAATCACCATTAGCAATATGGCCTTTTAGGGGTTCTTTATCCCCCGTTAAATCATCGTCATCATTACGACCCGACAGCCATAAAAGCCAGAGTAGGAAGAAAATTATTAAGAGTAAGAAGAGATTTAAGAGCCAGCATAAGTTATCCCCGATAAAGTCAAACAAGTTGCCCAGGCCAGCCAAGAGCCAGCTGGTCTTCACAACAGGAGAAGAGGTAGCTTCGGTTGTCGTCGGAGCAATAAAGTAGCCAGTACTAGTTCCAGTATCAGGGGTTGGGTTAAAAGCCTCACCCATTGCCGCCTGATATTCTCGATAGAACCTATCATACAGATCCATATTGTTGGTCGTATCGCGACCACAGAAAATATTATTGATCGCAATTCGAGTAGTAATATAGACATAGCCAGTCGAGTCACTGATATTCCAAGGGCCTAAGATATCCTGACGATAACGCTTCTGGAAGATTTCTACGGCACGATAAGTCGGCAGGTCATAGACACCAGTGATCTTAAGATTGTTAAATCCTTCAAAGACCCTCAAGAAAGCTTGAAGTTTAACAACCTCACGACGATCATTAGCCTGACCATATCGAATAAACTTGTAGAGTAAAACTTCACAGCGATAAGTCTGTTGGCCTAAGACTTGGCCACCAGAACTTCCACCACCGCCGCCGCCGCAATTTGGTCCAGTGCAACCATGGCTACCAGAATTAGTGGTAAAGGAATTTTCGCCACTGACAGTTACGCCGTCAGTCGGGATAGATAAAGTAGTGAAGCTATTTTCATCACTGACAGTGACATTGTCAGTCGGAAGAGACAAAGTGGTAAAACTGTTTTCATCGCTAACAGTGACATTGTCGGTGGGAAGAGACAAGGTGGTAAAACTGTTTTCATCGCTGACAGTGACATTGTCAGTCGGGATAGATAAAGTAGTGAAGCTATTCTCATCACTGACAGTGACATTGTCGGTGGGAAAAGACAAGGTGGTAAAACTGTTTTCATCACTGATCGTGACATTGTCAGTCGGGATAGACAGGGTAGTAAAAGAGTTTTCATCACTAATAGCTGGATCAGTATCATCCTGACCAGGTAAGGTAGTAAAGCTATTCTCATCACTGACAGTTACACCATCAGTTGGAATAGTTAAAGTGGTAAAGCTGTTTTCATCACTGACAGTAACACTATCAGTTGGGATAGACAGAGTGGTAAAACTCTGTTCAGCGCTTATAGCCGGATCAGTATCCGGTAAGCCCAAAGTATTAAAAGATTGTTCGGCACTGATAGCTTGAGTATCGTCGGTTGGCACTGTGTTGGTGGTAAAAGAGTTCTCAACGCTAACTGTCTCCTCGTCGTTATCGTCAGGCACAGTTGTCGTGGTGAAATTACCCTCAGCACTGGTAACCGGTAACTCTGTTCCCGTGGTTGGAAGCGTCTCAACTTGTCCTTCAGAACTAGTCGCTGGATCCGTACTAGAATTATTATCCTCAAAAGGATTTTCTTCGCTAATGGCCATATTGTCGGGAATATTGGAATTGCCTTGGAGAGTGATAAAAGTCAATTCATCACCAGAAGCCAAGTTCTTGCCATCAGCCGGAATATCCGAAGCGGTGACAAAACTATCCTCACCGAGAATATCAGCCGCTTTGGCGATCTGGTCTGGCAAGTCAATATTTTCGTCAACAACTAGAGTTGGCAATTGTTCAGTACTAGTACTAATTGGATCAGCCGTAATGCTTGGAGTGCCACTAGCCACCTCAATTTCTGTGGTAGGGGTAATCGGCAAAACTTCTGAAGAAGTCGCGATGGTTTCGGGAACTTCTATTGTCTTAAGGACAATAGGGGCCGAATCAATGTCTGCTACTGGCGGAACTTCGACCACTACAGGCGTAACCTCAACCGAAGTTGGGTCAACATCAACTGGAGTAGTTTCAACAGTAGCAGAACTAATTGGAGCAACTGTTTCCTCAGCTAATATCGGGGCAATCGGCATTACTAAGAACCCTGCAATGAGGGTTAGGACGACGAGTTTTTTTGCTTTGATAATAAAATGAGAATTCATTTTGCTCTAATTAGCTTTGAATAAAATAAACTAAAAAGGTCAAATCAAATTCTCAAAGATCGGATCAAGATTTTCCCCCGCAGGAGAATATCTGTTACTAGCTATATTACTAGCAGAAGTCTAAACAAAATGCAACATGATAAGAGAGTTTTTGTCAACCCCCACACCAATTGAAGTATTTTAAGGAAACCAGCGCTTTCAGCGCAATGCTTCAATTGGTGTGTGGGTCAACCCCAGATACCCAAAAACAGCCCCAATAAATACATCCTAAGGGACAAAAAAGATAAAGGACACGAATGTCCTTTATCTCGATTTAGTCCTTTAAATACAATGTTTTAGGTCCCGCAGCCAGTCTTCGCCAAGGCTTCTACTTGGCACAGCACTTTTTATATTTCTTGCCAGAGCCACAGGGGCAAGGATCATTGCGTCCCACCTTTGGTCCACTTTGAGCTCGAGGAGCTTCGGTTGTTGGCTTGGTTATAACTTCAGCCGAGTCATGCACCGCCTCCAATTGAACTCTTTCCTCTTTCACACCTTGACCAAGATTAGAGAGGTACTCAAGAACCCCACCAAAAATAGCCAATTCCATTTCCTTAAAGAGAGAAAGGCCCTCCCGTTTGAATTCCACCAAGGGGTCTCGCTGGCCATAAGCGCGCAAGCGCACGCTCCCCCGCATATAATCAATTGCCTCAAGATGCTCCACCCAGTGCAAGTCAATAACTTGTAAAATTAAACGACGAGCATTGACAACAAAATCATCTTCGCCGAGAGCCTCGCGACGAGCTTTAATTTTACTCTCAAGTTCAGACTTTTCTTCCTCTGGTGAAGGTAAAGCTCCTAGTGCTCGCTCGATAAAGTTATCCACAGCCTCTCGGCCACCCAAAACAATCTCGTTGCGTCGGTTATAAATAGTGTCGCGTTGATGACTGACAACATCGTCGTATTCGAGTAAATGTTTGCGCATGTCGAAATTAAGACCTTCAATCTTGCTTTGCGAACCCTCTAGAGCGCGAGAGACCATACCATTAACAATTGGTTCATCCTCAGGAATGCCAAAACGGCCCATCATACTCTTAATACGATCGGAACCAAAAATCCGCATCAAATCATCCTCTAAGGAAACAAAGAATTGGGTCGTGCCAGGATCACCCTGACGTCCTGAGCGGCCACGAAGCTGATTATCGATTCTTCGCGCTTCGTGACGTTCAGTACCTAAGACAAACAAGCCACCAAGTCTCTTGACTTCCTCGGCCTCGGCCGGAGTCGGAGTCGGACCACCAAGCTTAATATCCACGCCACGGCCAGCCATGTTGGTAGCAATTACCACCGCCCCTTTGGCTCCGGCCGAGGCAATAACGGTTCCCTCTTCTTCGTGGTTCTTAGCGTTCAATAATTTGTGGGGAATCCCCTCTTTTTTAAAATAAGCCGAGAGCAA
>CAIKBK010000042.1 GCA_903825615.1 Candidatus Vogelbacteria bacterium
TGTTCTTAGCGTTAGCAAAGGCGAGAACTTCTTTGGCCTGCTTAATAAGAGCGCCTTCTAACTTTTCTAAGTCAGCAATTTCTTCTAAAGACAGGAAAGTAAAAATCTTCAAGAAGCGCCCAACATCCTTGTCGTCAACATTAATCCAATATTGATAGAGTTCAAACGGCGAAGTTTTAGAAGCATCGAGCCACACCGCGCCCGCTTCAGATTTGCCCATCTTCTTACCATCCGAACGTTCAATCAGGGGGATAGTGAAGGCATAGGCTTCAGTCTGACGCTCACGTCGCACCAACTCCACACCAGCGAGAATGTTGCCCCATTGATCACTCCCACCTATCTGCAAACGACAATCATCGGTATCGAAGAGATGAAGGTAATCCACCGCCTGCAAAATCATGTAATTAAATTCTAAGAAAGTGAGACCCTGCTCTTTAGCCAAGCGATCGCGATAAGTCTCGTTCTTAATCATCTCATTAACTTTAAAGAGGGGACCGTAACGACGCAAGAATTCGAGATAATTAAACTTCTTCAACCAATCAAAATTATTAACAAAAAGAACTTCTTGGCCAGATAAAAGTTTCTTAACCTGTTTAGTTAGAGCTTCAAAATTATGTTGGACATCAGCTTCGGTGAGCAGTTGACGCATCTCAGTCTTACCACTTGGGTCACCAATAAGACCAGTCGCCCCACCAACGAGGCAAATTGGTTTGTGTCCAGCTTGCGCCAAACGAGCCATAGTAATAATTAAGGCTAAATTTCCAACATGCAAACTGTCGGCCGAAGGATCAAAACCAGCATAGAAGGTTAATTTTTCTTTAGCGAGAGCTTCGCCAATTTTGCCATCGTGCGTCTCTTGAGCCACCAGCCCACGTTCTTTTAATTCTTCAATGATATTTGCCATAAATTTTTATTGCTTTAATTCTAACATATGTTCTAAATTAACAAACTTGACTTTTTACTATATATATGATATTATTAGAGTAGAGTTTGAAAACAGAGTTCTCACAACCAAAGAAAGGGGGTCCAGATGGACACTCACAAGTTCGCGGAACGAGTGGCCGGTTATGCCACTTTAACTGCTGTGTCGATCGCCATCGATGACTTCCTTTGGCCAGCTGTCATACTATGGCAAGGAGCTATCGCCGGCGGAATCACCATGTTCTGGGTCGCCCTGTTGGCGAACCTGATCATGCTTTGGGCTTATGACAAGCTCAAACGGGATATCCTTTGCTTCGAAGCTCTTCGCGAACTGACTGAGCAAGAGCCAACCAGCTTCGGCAAGCGGTTATTGGTCAAGTTCATCCGAGCTGGCAAGGTGCCAGCCTTCATCGCGATATCCTTCTACGATCCTTTCCTGTCTGTCTTGTATATGCGGAAAGGGGCAGGGAGATATCAGATGGAAAATCGTGATTGGGGCTACTTTGCTCTAGCCATGATAATTGCCTGCACTAGTTGGACCTTTTTCTGGCAGATTATTATTGTTATCGGTAAAGTTCTCTGGGGTTTGGTTTGAAGTTCAGGGCCAGCTCGAAATTCTCGAGTTGGCCCTTTCCTATTAAAATTAAGTTTGAATTCTCTCGTTTTAAAGCATATAATAAGATGGAAATAAAGAAAAATTATGATTATTGAGGAATTACTTTCTGACCGGCAAAAATTTAATTCGTTTGTTTATACTCCACTAGATAAAGCAATTGGGGAGTTAAAACACCGACAAAGTGATGAGAAACTAGAAAAATATGTTGAAAGTTTTTCAGCCGTCATCCCAGAAATAATTACAAAAAGAATGAATGCTGTTCTATTTCGGCACATTGCCACTCCAAATTACGAGGTTAGACGTTTTCTGCACATTGTTAGCGCGATTGATGACAAAGTTCACCCCCTCTTGCTTGAATACACAGATGATAAATTTACAAATAGAAACAATTGTAAATTTTATCTCGGTAAAATTCCTTTTTATAAAGGTAAGAATAAGAACAATGAATCTCTTTTTGAATATAA
>CAIKBK010000043.1 GCA_903825615.1 Candidatus Vogelbacteria bacterium
ATCAAGCCGTTTTTAAGCCCGTCCCTGGTTCTGCCTCCATCACAATTGGTTCTATGACGCTTAATAATCTCCTTATTTATGGTATTAGCTTGATTTTTCTCATCGGCGGCTTGGTTGTAGCAAGAAAAATGGCTTGTGCAACCGGTTCCGGCGTGAAAACTGTTTTCGGCAAAATAGATGCGGGTGTTAAGAAATACATGCCGGGAGCGGCATATGTCCGTGGTGGTGTGGCGGGTCTCAAGGCAAGGGGCGAGGAGATCCAAGAAAAAGGAGTCCTGGGCATCGGCGGAGCCCAGCGCACTCGTATAGCTGAAGCTGGGATGAAAGGTTGGGTAGCCGGTATACCCGGGTTGGGTCGCGTGCCGGGAGCGAGAGAAGAAACCGATAGGGCAAGGCTAGAGGAAATCAATAAGAAGGAGGCTCCTAAGTTGGCGTTGGAATTACAAAGACTTTCGGCGGACGAGCGGAAGGAGTTCCTTCAAAAAGCACAAGGCAGGAAAGGTGTTGCGGGCGAGGCGGCTTTGCTTGAATATGTCAAGCAAGGTTATTCCACTAAGGATGACTACGTAAAAGCAATGGACAAATTTGGCGGTGAAAATACTGCTCTTGGCAGACAATATTTGAAGAATCTTGTAGACGCTAACCTTAAAGATTTGTTTACAAGCTCTACCGTAGAACTGGGTATTGCCAGACCAACCGATCCCACTCTCTCCAACCTTAGACGCGAACTCTGGAAAGATTTAGCAAAACGAAATCAAATTTCAAGTAAAGAAGATTATAAAATTGCCAAAGACTTGTTCTCCTCGACACCAACTGAGCTTAAATCATTTCTTGATTCCATCAAGCCAGAATATATCGTCGGCACTAAGGAGGCTAGACAAGATGCTATTAAAAATAGAACTCTCGGCGATACTGACCTCGAAAGAAAACTGGTAGAGTTCATGAAGGACAAGAAAGAGATTAACGATGTGCAACTGAGACAAGGGGCACTGGCTATTGTGGACGGAAAGGATACTATTGAGGGCCGTAATATAATAAATGAGATTAATAAGTTCAATCCAGCAATAAACATTGAGGCCGATTTGCGAGAAAAAAGACGAGAAGAAAGAGGTGTCCCAGTTGGCCAACCTCTCTCTGCTGAGGATAATAATAGAATCGTCGGAGAAATCGCTGATAAAATTGCTGAAAAAGAATTCGCAGACCTGCGGAAGATGTCGGGTAAATTCTGGGAAGATACCAGAACTCAACAGGCAGCACGCCAAACCTTTAATAGAGATGAGCTTTCTCAATTGCTAGAGAACGCGCCCAAAGAGATGAGAAGAGCGTTAAAAAACCTGCCTAAAGGAGGCTCAACTACAGCAGGAGACGGCGAAACAAGAAGGCCGATTGGCTTTGTCCCTTCGGGCTCAACAGTAACTCCCGAAGGACGGGTAATCCCGCCGGAAGATAAATCTTAGTATTAAATGGCTCAGGACATCCAAAATTATTTTCAGTTCAGTCCGTTTTTCACTGATTCAACATCAATGTCGGATTTAGATTGGGACAAACTCCAAGACAAAATCGATAAGTTACCTCTCGTTCTTGGCAATATTCTAACCAGTTATAAAACCTCGGAATTTATAGAAATGTTAGCCCAAAAATACGTCCAATTGAGCGCGCAGGGACCAAATATCGCCAGAATTATCCGTGATGTAATTCTTGCTGATACTTACATTGGTGATATGCCGGCGCAGATTTCGTCAAAACTCGGGGTTGATCAAAACACGGCTCTTGAAATAGCAAGGGCTATCGTCTCCCAACTTTTTGCGCCGGTTATTGAGGATATTAAAAAACTGCAAATGCAGAAATTCGGTAAATTGCCCGGAGCCAGAGCAAGTACGCAACAACCAACCGCGCCCCAAAAGGTACCGGGTGAAGACTTGCCAGAAAGCGGCGGTAACATAATTGACCTGCGAAATAAGTGAGATTTCAAGTTCCACAATTTATTGAGACAGAGAGCAAAATCGTCGGGCCGTTTACGCTCAAGCAGTTTTTGTATTTGG
>CAIKBK010000044.1 GCA_903825615.1 Candidatus Vogelbacteria bacterium
AAATTAAAAAAAGAAAAATTTTACCTGATTGCGGTTGAGCAAAGTAAAAACTCAGTTGATTATAAAAAAGTCAAAATTAAAGACAAAACAGCGTTTATCTTTGGTAATGAAGTCACTGGCTTGCCTAAAAATATTTTAAATAAGTGTGATGTTACTGCCGAAATTCCAATGAAAGGGGAGAAAGAATCGCTCAATGTCTCGGTCTCGGCCGGCGTGGCCTTGTTTCGGATTTTGGATATATAATTATTTCTGGCAATGAGAGCAGAAGTGGGTGCCACGGCCGGCGTGGCGAATTTTTTGAATGGGTTGGCGACAAATTTTGCAGGGCTGGTTGGTGCGACCGTAAACTTTGAGATAAGGGACAAAGCCCCCCAGCGAGCCGTCACTCCTTCGGTAATTACGTGAAGAGGTGCCTTTTTTCTGAATCGAGAGCTTGAGCACTTTTACAATATTGTCGCGCAGGGTTTTTATTTGAGCAAGCTTAAGAGTTCTCGCCTTTCTATCTGGTCTTAGTTTAGACAAGAAACAAGCTTCATCGGCATAGATATTACCAATACCGGCAATCAAGGTTTGATCTAAGAGAATTTGTTTGATCGTTCTATTGGGATATTTTTTAAATATATCGGTGAGGAGTTTGGGAGTGAAGATGGGGGAGAGTGGTTCGGGGCCTACTTTGCCTATGATGGTTTCCATTTCTTCATCATTTATTAATCTCACCCAGCCAAATTTGCGCAGGTCGTTGAAATAGAGCTTAGATTTATCAGTGAATTCAAAAATGATACGAGTATATTTAGACGGCTGCTTCTCTGTCATCTGATCGTCAGGATGGCCACCGGCAATATTTTTATAAATTAATTGTCCTGTCATTTTAAGATGCACGGCCAGTGCCAGTTTCCCCTCTAAGTCCAAGAAGAGCATCTTGGCTCTTCTTCTGACTCCAACTATTTTCTTATTTTTTATCTGCTTAAGAAATTCACTCGGGGAGAGGGGCTTCACCGCTTTAGTCCAAAGAATCTGGCCAGCTTTAATCTTCAAGCCAACAAGGGCGCGAGATAATTCTCGCCTTAAGGTCTCAACTTCTGGTAGTTCGGGCATATTGTCTCTAGCCTAGCACTTTCAAGATTTCTTCGCGAGCGATGTCATAATCGCTCCAAGGGGTTTTCTTGTCATCAGCCTCCATTAGGTAGGGGTCGGTACCTTTGCCAGTGATAATTACCGCATCGCCAGTTGTGGCTTGGCTGATGGCAAAGTTAATTGCCTCGCGCCGGTCCATTATTTTTTTATAAGATTTGGTGATACCAGTGGCGACATCGCAAACAATTTGCTCGGGATTTTCGTCATAAGGGTCTTCATTGGTTAAGATAATTTCATCACAGAAATCGTTGGCCACTTTACCCATTTGGGGTCGCTTCCATTTATCACGGCCACCGCCACAAGAACCAAGAACACAAATTTTCTTTTTACCCTCAAGGGCCTCATAAGCCTTGGTCAGCGAATCGGCGGTGTGGGCATAATCAACAATTACTTCAAAGTCTTGTTTCGGATTATCGGAGATGACTGGCTCCATGCGACCGGGGATAATAGTAAGGTTGGCTAAGGCCTCGTCAATTTTTTCTTTAGTTACACCTAGGGCCTCAGCCATTTTGCCGGCGGCAATAATATTGTAGCGGTTGAATTTGCCAGCGAGAACGGTTTCGGGATAGCTGTTGTTATCGGCAAAGCTGAATTTTATTTGCTTGGCGGTGGGGGTGAGTTTCAAGAATTTTTCTGCCTCTTGATCCTCACTATTAACAACTATTATTTTGTGGGGCTTAGAAGAATTGTTGAGCGCGCGAGCGTACTCAAGTTTAGCTTCTAAATATTTGGCATAAGAACCGTGTGACTCAATGTGTTCGGGGGAGATATTGGTGAAAATAAGGCCATCAAGATCAATAAATTTATGACGATAAATCTTGGCCCCCTCCGAGGCCATCTCAAGAACAGCAAATTGACAATTCGCATGAACAGCTCGTCTAAGAAAACGCTGAAGGAACATTCGCCCCGGCATACTCATTTTATAAATATTTCTTTCAATTTTGTTCCCGATCCTAAACTGCAAAGTTGAGGTTGAAGCAACCTTGTACCCAGCTTGTTCTAGTATTTTTGCTAATATCTCAGAGGTGCTGGTCTTGCCTTTTGTCCCAGTGATAGCGATGACTTTAATTTGTCGTGAAGGGAAACGATAAAGTAAAGCACCAACAATGGCTAATAGGTAATGGTAAATTGGCTGGGCAGCTTTAAATAATTGCCTAGGAATAAATCTTTTGACAAAACTAAGAAGAGATTCTAATACTTCATTTGGCCTCATTTTATTTATGGTTTTTGCCGCTAAGATTTTTGAGGGCGTTCTTAATTTTTTCTCCCGTCTCAGTGATATCAGTAGGAACTTTTCTTAAGGCCTCACGCGCTTCGCGATTAGAGTAGCCCAGTGCCTCCATAGCCATTACCGCTTCAGCTTCTTGATCGAGATTGCCTCCTTCGCTTTCTATTACTCCAATTTTATCGCGCAATTCCAGCACAATTTTCTCAGCAATCTTTCTACCGATGCCGGAAACTTGGGTTAAATAGGAGGTATTACCAGACGAGATAGCTTTTTTCAGAGTCTCAGGGGGAGCCAGAGAGAGGATAGAGAGAGCCCCGCGTGGGCCAACACCCGAGATACTAATCAATAATTCAAAGAAATCTAACTCGTTTTTAGTCAGAAAGCCATACAAATCAAGGACATCTTCTCTTACAACTAAATGTGTCCAAAAGGTAAGTTGGGACTTATTATTTTTAACTTTGCTTAAGGTATCGGTGGAGACAAAAACCTTATAGCCAACCCCATTAACATCCAAGATGACATAGCGGCTATCACTAAATGATATTTTTCCGACAATTTGACCGATCATAAGTTAATCATACACCAGCGAGGTGGGGGGTTGCAATTAAAGGAGAAATCTTGTATTCTTTCCCTGTATGCCAATAATCAAATCAGCCAAAAAGGCTCTACGCGGTAGTCAGCGTAAAAAAGTTTATAATGACCGACGCAATAAAGCCATGAAAGGGGCTATTAAGGATGTGAAGAAATTAGTTATTGCCAAAGACAGCAAAAAGGCTCTCGCTGAGCTTAAGACTGCTTACCAAGCGATTGATAAGGCCGTCAAGCGAGGAATTATCAAAAAAAATACCGCTGCCCGCAAAAAGTCTCGCCTCGCCAAACTTATCAAAAAGTCTTCTTAATTTAATCTAACAAAATCAAAAAATCCCCGATTGGGGATTTTTTGATAATATCAGTAAGTTTTTAGTGCCCTCGGAAGGAATCGAACCTTCATCACCAGCTCCGCAAGCTAGCGTTCTATCCATTAAACTACGAGGACATGATAGATATTAGATTTTACAAGATTACACCTTCTCCGCAAGCTAGCGTTCCCCGCCCGACTGAACGAGCCAGTCGTTCGGGCGGGTATCCATTAAACTACGAGGACGATCGTCCAATAGACTAACACATTTTCCTTAAAAACCCAAGGTCTCAAAAATAACTTCGGAGAAGGTCTCGACATGCTTTTCTTCCTCGCCATACTGAAGCATTAATTGGCGTACTTCCTCGGCCGTAGGGCCAATAATTGGTATATGAAGATTAGGGACAAAAATTCTTTGGTAATGAAGAATAAGCTTGGCTGGTTTATCCTTATTACCATCTTCTACCCAGAAAGAGGCAATTTTCTCATAAGTAAAAAGTTCTTTGTTTAGTTGGACACCCTGTTTCGTTATTTTTACCATTAACTTTGGATCAGTTGGCTGACGTTCATAACGATAGAGAGAGAAAGCGCCAAGTCCGATAATGAGGGCAAGTAAGATGTTGCCGAGAAAGAGAGAGATAAGCGCCGAGAAGAAGGCGATAGCGCCTAAAGCCCAAAACCAATCTTCACTTCGCTCAATTGACTCGTGGCTATATGATTCCCACTCTAAAATAGGATCGTTCATTGGTCTTAATTATAGCAGATTTGGCTTTTGATATGTAGAGTGGAAAAGTTTTATTTTTGCCAAAATTCTGGTAAGATGCCTCGTGGAGGGGTGCCTGAGTGGTTGAAAGGAACAGTCTTGAAAACTGTCAGAGGGGAAACCCTCTCGCGAGTTCGAATCTCGCCCCCTCCGCCAATGCGTTACTTAGGAATTGATTATGGTCATAGGAAAGTGGGTCTTGCGGTCAGTGACGAGGCCGGTTCTTTCGCTTTCCCTTATCAGGTTTTACCCAATAACTCTAAATTACTTGAAGAAATAAAAAATATTGTCGTTAAGGAGAAGATTGGTAAGATTGTGATGGGGGAGTCGCTCAGTCTATCCGGTGAAGCTAACCCGATTCAGGAAGACATCTTAATCTTTAAAGAAAAAGTGGAAAGAGAGATAGGTTTGAGCGTGATTTTAGAGCGAGAATTCTTCACCACCTGGGAGGCTAAGCGAATTATCGATGAAAATCAGGCTGACCAGCAAACTGATGCTCGCGCCGCCGCCCTTATTTTAAAGTCATATCTGGATAAGAATTCTAGATAGATTTCCTAACTTGGATTATAATTAAGGAGATGAGTCAGAACCTTCTTCTCAAATTTTTTCCTGTGCCAAAGTTCTTGCTTCGGTTGGCAGTTGGTTTGGATATTTCAGATCAATCCATCAAATTTATGGAGTTGCTTAATCATGGCGGTAAGTTTAAGATTGGTCATTTAGGCGAAGTAAGTCTGCCAATTGGCATTATTGAGGGCGGGGAAATTAAAAAGCCTGAGGAGTTTCGCAAAATTTTGTTAGAGCTTAAGGCTAAATGGCATTTTACCAACGCTTTTATTTCTTTACCTGACGATCACTCTTATACCTTCTACCTCAATTTACCACTTTTAAAGCCAGAAGAAATTTATGGCGCGATTGAGTTACAGATTGAGGAATATGTACCCCTGCCTGCCCCAGAAATTGTTTTTGACTACGAGGTACTTAGTCAGAATAAACAAACCGACAGCTTATCTGTGGGGGTAGCCGCATTTCCTCGCAATCTGATTGTGGGTTACCAAGAAGTTTTTGCTCGAGCGGGGATCAATTTGTTGGCCATTGAGACCGAAGGGGGGGCTCTCGCTCGGGCGCTATGTGACAAGGAGAAAAATTCTAACACGGTAATTGTTGATTTGGGTAAAAATCATACGACTATTTTCTGGGTTAAGGCGGGAACCGTTATCCATGCAGCGACAGTGCCGATTGGCGGGGCCGCTATTACTCATAACCTAGAGAAAGCTTTAGATCTTGACTTTGCTGAAGCCGAGAAGCTTAAGCGGACTCAGGGCCTCTTGCGCTCTGAATCGAATCGAGCGGCTTTTGAAGCGATGATTCCAGTGGTGGCGGCTATTTGCGATGAGATCGAACGCCTTACTACTTTCTGGCTTAGGCAAGGAGAAAAAGAGGAAATTAAATTAGAACAAATTGTTTTAACTGGGGGCCAGTCTTCTTTGCCAGGTTTTGTCGAGTATCTAAGTAATAATATTGGTTGTCCCGTCGTGGTTGGTAATCCTTGGACCAAAGTTTTTCCGGCCGGGGCGGTTGTCAAAGAGTTGCCGTTTAACGAAGCCTTGCGTTATGGGATAGCAATTGGTCTGGCTCTACGTAATTTTAAATAATTGACGATGATTAATCTTCTAACAATTGAAGCAAAGGAAAAATTGGTTCGCGATTGGCACTTGCGCCAATTGGTGGTTAGCCTGGGATTGGTGGTTATTCTATTTCTCGTTGCTGCAACTTTTAATGTTGCTTTGTGGCTTAACTTTAATATTCAGAAACAGCCACTGATTTCTCAATTATCTCTCGGCCAGGATTCTCCTTTTGTCAGCGGTCAAGAAGCCACTAAAGTCAAAGACCAAATTAGCCAGTTAATAAAATGGTGGTCAAATGAGAATTGGTCAGAACTCATTGTCAAAATTAAGAAAGTTCAGCCAACCACAACCAAAATTAATCAAATTGCCGGTACTTTGTCCGAAAAAGATGGCACCCTAAATATGGTTATCACTGGCCAAACAACTAATCGTCAGGATCTAGTAAAGTTTGTTGATGATTTAAGCCTCGATAATTCTTTTAGCAAGGTCGATTTGCCGATTGAGAGTTTGCTTATTGCAAGTAATGGCCAATTTACTATTAATTTGACGGTAAAAAATAATGATTAAGACCAGACTGGGACGCATAGCAATTATTTTAGGACTAATAAGTTTATTGGTTGTTGTTTTTTGGGTATCTCTCTTTTTCTTAATAAGACAGGATAAGCAAGCGGTTAGAGAAATTAGCCAGAGCAATCAACAGCTAATAGGTGGGCCCAATGAATCTTTTTCTCTCAGTAAAGAAAAAGTTGCTAAAATTAACAGCTATTTTCTCACCAGTCAGGCCACAGTTAAATTGCTTGAAGACTTGGAGCAAATTGGCCGGCAGAAAGTCGTTACTTTAGCGGTGAGTCAAGCCGATGATAAAGCCACTGAATTAAAATTGAACTTAACAACAACTGGCTCTTTCTCTCAAACTATGGAGTTCCTCCAAAGTTTGGAAAATTTGCCTTATGCGGGGCGAATTGAACGTTTGGAGTTAAGAAAGGGGGAATCGCTCTGGCAGAGTGTCTTTATTTTGCGAATCTTAAAAAATAAAAATGTTTAAGTGTTTTAAAAAAAATAATCTATCTCAGCCGTCAATTTTTTGGCGTTACGTGGTAATTATTTTTGGTGTGGGCTTGCTTCTGGTTTTTGTTGGTCAAGCGCTTATTATGTTTGTTGTTGGGGGGAGCGGGTTGGATCAACCCATTACTCCATCTAACAACGATTTGTCTGGTGGCTTTGAGTCACAAAAGGTTAATCAATTATTAAAAGAGCTTAATGATCGACCCATGAGGCTTAAGAATATTCTGGCCACCACCACCGTCTTCATTGACCCCAGCCTCTAATTATTGGTATATTTTAAAGATTCTAATCCTACCGCCCCTGTAGTTCAATGGATAGAACAGCGGACTTCTAAGCCGTTGATGTAGGTTCGATTCCTGCCAGGGGCACCAAAGAAAAGTTAATTTAAGGTGATATTGACTTATCACTCAGGTTATGCTCTACTCAACAGTAGAATGTTAATCGGGCTTTGTGGCTCGGTCAAAATATTTCTAGTAAAAACAGAAAGAAAGGATTGTTATGGGTAAAATTGCGATTATTT
Organism: Candidatus Vogelbacteria bacterium; assembly: GCA_903825615.1. Lineage (GTDB taxonomy): Bacteria > Patescibacteriota > Minisyncoccia > Phycocordibacterales > XYD1-FULL-46-19 > CAIPHT01. Next base: position 7,234 of record CAIKBK010000044.1, read on the forward strand.
CGCAACATCGTTTTGTGTACGATGATTGTAAGAATCTTTGGCGTGGTGACGGTGAAAATCGTGTCCTTCTGTCACAATGCGAAGAGCTTCCCGGTGGCGGGGATTATCGCGCTGTGGCTCTTGTTTTGTGGAGCCACATCGCTTCGGCGTTAGCGTCCCTTGATAAGGTGGTTATTTATTTGGGCCATGAGAGTGCGCGCATCTTCGTTCCGTTGGCAGCCGAGAATGATCTTGCTCCCGAGAAGCTTATCTTCGTTTACTGTGATTGTACCAAGGCTTATGTCGAGGAGGTTATCGATAGGGATGGCTACTCTTCGGCGCAGAAGATCTGTTGCCATTGCTCTGACCGGCTTGAGGTTATGAAAGGTATCTATCAGAACTTCCTTGCCGACGGTAGTTTGCCTAGTTAATAGGCACCTACAAAAAGTCCTCGTCCGAGCATGTTTCGGCCGAGGCTTTTGTTTTGTTTGAAGTGGTAATAATGGCCTAAATGTGTTATAAAAGAGGATGTTTGGGCGTTTAGCTCAGTTGGTTAGAGCGTCTCGTTTACACCGAGAAGGTCAGGGGTTCGAATCCCTTAACGCCCACCAGAATAGAACTAGACGGTTTTTTAGAAGCCAAAATGCGGGACGCGCGAAGCGCGTCCCAAGGATTCCCGCCGA
>CAIKBK010000045.1 GCA_903825615.1 Candidatus Vogelbacteria bacterium
ATAAATCCCGCTTAGCGGGACAAGTAAATTATTATGATGATTAAGAAACAAACAACAACGCGTCAGTGCCAATTTTGCACCAACAATGTGAAAGGTATTGATTACAAAGATGTGGAGCTGTTGAAGAATTATCTCGACACTCATATGCGCATCAGCAAGCATCGTCGCACCGGTGTGTGTGCTAAACATCAACGAAGTCTCGCTTTAGCGATTAAACATGCCCGCTTCTTGGCCCTCTTGCCTTACTTGGCCGGCTAATGTTAAAATGGGGGCAGAAGGAATTTAAGACGTGGCAAAATCGTCGTAAGTTTCTAGGGGTCTTGATTCTTGTATTATAGAATCGACCCAAAAAAGAAAAATCCCGCCTCGGCTCTTGCCTTGAGGCGGTTTTTCTTTTTTTACTTCATAAATTTAATTTACCCTCTCGACGTATTCACCGGTTTCGGTATTAATGCGAAGGATATCGCCCTCATTTACAAACATTGGCACATTGACAGTGAAGCCAGTTTCTAGTTTTACCTGTTTTAAACCGCCCTGCACGGTATTGCCTTTAACAGCTGGGGCAGCTTCTATTACTTTAAGTTCAACCTTGATTGGCACCTCGACACCGAGAATCTTATCATCAAAAGAGACAAGATCGACGAGAGTATTTTGCTTTACGTAATGAATTTGTTCACCCACTTGTTCGGTATCAAGTTTGAAGCGCTTGCTTGGGTCCTTTTCTTCGCAGAACCAGTATTCACCCTTGGTCTCGTAGAGGAATTTAATTTTGCGATTATCGACTTCAGCTTCTTCCGCCTTTTCGCTCTGATGGAAGGAGACTTCCATTACCTTACCGGTTAATAAGTTTTTCATCTTCACGGCATTGACCGGCTTCCTTTGTTGTTTGCGGAAGACGTGTGAGGTCAAGACCTCAAAAGGGGCCCCTTCGTAGAGGATAACCTTTCTCTCTTTAATTTCGTTGTACTCTAGCATGGTAATAGGATATTAACTGATTTCAATCTTCTTGTCTATTCCTCGTCGTCTGAACCAGCACTAGTCCCTTCGCCGGAGAGTAGGGGTTTAAGTCTCTCGACAATCTCAGCTTGGAGTTCAGGGTTCTCCCGAAGGTAAACGCGAGCTGATTCATAACCACGGCCCAGTTTAATCTCCGCTTTTTTACCGGCCGGAGTATAACCATAGCTTGAGCCAGATTTGTGAATGATATTATATTTCTCACCAAGAGCTAAGACCTCGCCCTCAGGGGAGATACCTTCATTGTAGAGCAAGTCGAATTCGGCTTGTCGGAAGGGGGCAGCCACTTTGTTCTTAACAACTTTAACTCGGATTCGGCCACCAATAACCTCCTCACCCTTCTTTATCTGAGCAATGCGACGCACATCCATGCGCACCGAAGCATAGAATTTGAGCGCTTTGCCACCAGGCGTGGTCTCGGGATTGCCAAACATCACACCAATTTGCATGCGGATTTGGTTGATAAAAATAACGACAGTTTTACTGCGGTCAACAATTGAGGTCATTTTACGAAGAGCCTGTGACATTAAGCGCGCTTGCTTGCCAACATGATAGTCACCAACATCACCTTCGATTTCGTCTTTGGGGGTTAGAGCTGCGACCGAGTCAATAACGACGACATCAATTTTGCCCGAGCGAATTAAACTCTCGGCAATTTCTAGGGCCTGTTCACCATAATCAGGTTGGGAGATGAGAAGTTCATTAATCTTTACCCCTAGGCGAGCTGAGTACTCTGGGTCCATCGCATGTTCAGCGTCAATAAAGGCACAGATACCACCTTTTTTCTGGGCTTCGGCGACAATGTGGAGAGCTAAAGTGGTTTTACCTGAAGATTCTGGACCATAAATTTCGATAATACGGCCACGGGGGACACCACCAATACCGAGAGCAGCATCAAGGGCCAGAGAACCGGTGCCAATAGAATCGATCCCAACTCTCGGTTTATCACCAAGTTTCATTATCGATTCGTCGCCAAACTTACTTTGGATCGCGCGGATAGTATCGGCAATACTCGACCCTACTTCCTTGCTTGCTTTTTGTTTTTTCGCCATATAATTTAGTTGTTAAATACTAATTGCACTTTTTTTTCTACTTTGCGACCAAATTTATCTTGGGCCATAATTTCTAATAAATTATAACCGCTAGCCAGAAGATAAGGTTCATTAAAGTTGCCGGCCTCATCAGTAAAGATTTTGCGCCCATTGATAAAAATTTCACTAATTCTTTCGGCCTTGCCTTTTATCATAATAAGATCTGTTTTGGCACTGGCTCCATCAAGAGGTGAGTTAAGTTTAATTTCTGGCCCAATAGCAAAGTCTTTTATTTTTAAAACAGAATAGCCGACCACCAGCAAAACTACGACCAATACAACCATTGGCTTTATTAGGAGTCGACAATCTTTTTCCCGTCTTTCAATCATAGTCATAGTTCGTTACTGTTTTCTTCGGTCGGGATGCCGACCGCGTCACTACCATAAACTTCTCGGGGCTTAGCGCCTGAACCGGCGCCGATTACTCCGCGCTCTTCGAGCATGTCTAAGAGGCGAGCCGCTCGAGCATAACCAACCTTAAGTTTGCGTTGTAGGTATGAGGCCGAGGCCTTGCCCGCTTCCATGACGGCTTGGCGAGCGTCCTCATAGAGGTCATCATCGGCGTCGCCACCAAATTCGTCAGTGAAGATACTTCTATTGCCATTACCATTTCCTCCGCCATTACCGCTTAAGGCCTCTTCGGCGCTCAAATTAAGTTCGCTTGGCACAGCGTCGGTATATTGCTCAGCTAAATAATTTACCACCTTTTTTACCTCCTCCTCGGTAATAAAGGCCGATTGGATACGAGCTGGCTTGGACATTTCACCCGAGATATAGAGCATATCGCCCGCCCCCAGGAGTTTCTCGGCGCCAGCCGAGTCTAAAATGGTACGCGAATCAATTTGTGAAGCAACCTGCAGGGCAATGCGGGAGGGGATATTGGCCTTAATCAAACCAGTAATAACTTCCACACTTGGGCGTTGGGTTGAGAGGATCAGGTGAATACCGACGGCGCGGGACATTTGCGCTAAGCGGACAATAGCCGCTTCGAGTTCGCGTGGGTAACTGGTCATAATGTCAGCCAATTCGTCAATGACAACCACGATATAAGGCATACGTTCTACTTCCTCTTGTTCATCACCGGTTTTACCAACAGCCTTAGCCAAGACATTTTTATGATAAGACTGAATATCGCGCACCGCCTCGGCCTCCAAGATATCATAACGGCGATCCATTTCTTTGGCGAGCCAACGGAGAGCGGCAATTGCTTTCTTAGGGTCAGTAATCACGGGGGTTAACAAGTGGGGGATCTTATTGTAGAGAGTTAGCTCGACACGCTTGGGATCGATCATGACGAAGCGCATTTGCTCGGGCGGATTGCGATAGAGCAGGGAGGTGATAATGGCGTGGATGGTGACCGACTTACCTGAGCCGGTCGCGCCAGCGATCAGCATGTGGGGAGCCTTGGCGACATTGGCATAGCGCGGAGCACCCGAGATGTCGCGTCCCAGCGCCACAAAGAGCGGGTGGTTAGATTGGGTAAAGTCAGTAGTGGCGAGAAGAGAGGGGAGGCGAATTATCGCCTTGGTCTTGTTTGGAATTTCAATCCCGACGAGAGATTTGCCGGGGATCGGTGCCTCAATACGCAAAGGGTGGGCCGCTAGCGACAAAGATAAATCATTTTGTAGAGCGACAATGCGCGAAAGTTTTACTCCTTCAGCGGGCTTAAGCGCATAACGAGTAACGGTGGGTCCGATCGAGACTTCATCCATCTCGACGGTAATACCGAAGTTCGCAAGGGTACGTTTAATAATATTGGCATTGGCCTTAACGTCGCCGGCGTTTGGTTTGCCACTGTCTTGTTCTAAGAGTGAGAGCGGTGGCGGAGAGAAGTCACTGGCGCTGGCGCGTCGTCCGAGGAAGGAGAGTGAACCAAAGAGACCAGCTTCAGCCCCTTTAGTTTTAATATCGGCGTTTGGTTTTTCTTCTTTACTCTTCTCGCTTTCATTTTTTGCCTCCTCCTTTGCCTCGTCTTTGGTGACAGCTTTATTATCATCTTCAGTTTCGCCATTAACAATAAGGTTTTGATTCTCGTCCTCGGTCTCTTTTGGCTGGTGGCTAAATAATTTTTTCCACAGAGCTAGACCTAAGATTTGCGGGGTGTCTAAG
>CAIKBK010000046.1 GCA_903825615.1 Candidatus Vogelbacteria bacterium
ATCATCGACAAGAGGGTCGTCTCCGTCGAGGCCTAAGCCACCAACTAATGGATCGACACTGTCGTCGAGTAATTGATCATCATCACCCATATTTTTTAAAATTATTTTTATAATAATTTAACTAATACTTTTTAACATATCGGTATTTTTTTGCAACTTTTTACCTGTTAGTTTGGGGATAAGTTTTGGGTCTTGGTTGGATTGATAGCCAGATGGGTTAGGGCAATCGCAATCGCATCATATTCATCATCGTACCTTACTTCTTTGGAGATTTTAATTAGGCGAGGAATCATCTCAGCAATTTGTTTTTTATTGGCGTTACCATAACCCGTTACGGTTAATTTTATTTGTGGTGGAGTGTACTCGGTGAGAGGCAGTTTGTGTTTAGCGCAAAGATAAGAAATTACACCGCGTGCTTCGGCGACTGAGAGGGCCGTTTTCTGGTTAACGGTAAAATATAGTTTCTCGGTCGCGATACTGTCTGGTTTATATTCTTTGATCAATTTTTCTAGTTTATTGCCGACAACCAAGAGTCTTTCTCCTAGGGTATCTTTATTAGAAGAGATAAAACAATCAGAGAAAACCAATTCCTCCTTGCCGCCGTCTTTTTTAACTAAAGCGACACCGAGTCGATCATAACCTGGATCAATCCCCAATATAAGCATTGTGATAAATATTTTTTATATCCTCATGACCTTCAATTTCTTCAATTAAGCCAGTCAATTTTTCCTCGTCACCTTCGGAGAGGGGGACAGGGTTTTGCGATATGAAGTCCCCTTCTTCATCTTTGGTAAAGGCCCACATGGTTGAACCTTGGCCGCCTAAACTACCACCATGGTTTGAGAGGATATGTTTAATCTCTGGCGTGGTTCTATTTTTGTTGTCTGTTACGCCAGTAATAATCAAAGCGACCCCGGCTGGGCCATAGGCCTCATACATGACCTCTTCAAAATTTTCGGCCCCGCCACCAAAACCCTTAGCCACAGCACGTTCAATATTATCCAAAGGCATATTAGCTTCTTTAGCCCGCACAACTGCTGCCTTAAGACTTGGCGCCTCTTTATTGCCCCCCGCCTTCTTAGCCTCCATGGTGATCATTCGAACCAACATCGAAAATAGCTTACTACGCTTGGCGTCAGTTGCCCCCTTCTTATTCTTAATTTGTGACCATTTATTATGACCGGACATGGCTTAGAATTTTAAATTAATTTGTCTTGTTTGTTAAGGGGGTAATCGAAACCAAGGTGTTCGTAGGCGCGCTGGGTCGCGCAGCGGCCTCTAGGTGTGCGCTCGAGGAAGCCAATTTGGATTAGATAGGGCTCATAGACATCTTCAATCGTGGCATCTTCTTCGGAGATAGCCGTGGCGATAGTGCCCACACCAACCGGTCCGCCGTTAAATTTGGAGATAATGATATCGAGAATTTGGCGGTCGGGGTCGGTTAAGCCCATCTCATCGATGCCTTGGAGTTCAAGCGCTTCTTTAACAGTTTTCTTATCTAAGGGTTTCTTGGCGATTTGGGCGTAATCACGGCAACGTTTAAGCAGGTGGTTGGCGATACGGGGGGTAAAGCGGGAGCGACGAGCTATTTCTGTTGCCCCTTCTTCATCGAGCTCGATTCCTAATATCTTAGCTGAACGCTTGATAATCTGAGTAATTTCTTCCTCAGTATAGAATTCAAGGCGATAGGTGCCACCCGAGAAACGGGAGCGGAGCGGAGAGGAGAGCAGGGCGATTCTTGTTGTGGCTGCCAATAGGGTAAAAGGGGGTAAGTCTATTTGGATCACCCGTGCCCCTGGGCCTTTGCCAATGATAATATTCAACATACCCGACTCCATGGCGGGGTAGAGGATCTCCTCAATCATTTTATTAAGACGGTGCACCTCGTCGATAAAGAGGATATCGCCAGGGGAAAGGTTGGTCAGGATCGAAGCCAAGTCACCCACTTTCTCAATCGCGGGCCCAGAAGTAATCTTAATTTGAGCATTCATTTCCTTGGCAATCAGGTGGGCGAGAGTGGTCTTGCCGAGCCCTGGCGGGCCATAGAAAAGAAGGTGCTCTGGCGGGTGCTCTCGCTCTTTAGCCGCCATTAGGAGAATCTTAAGATTGTCTTTGATATTTTTCTGCCCAACATACTCATCCCAGATGGCTGGACGGAGTGAACGGTCTAAAAAAGTGTCATTTTCTGTACTTGACATATAATTTCTTTTGTGCTAACATAATAATCAGATAATCTAGCATACAAATCTCTAAACAATCTAGGTCAATTTATTGACCTAACGGGTTTATTTGATAGGACATTTTGGTTCCCACCCTAGCAGTGGATCAAACGAGAATTATCCTGGATTATTCTCCTAACTTTAGTTGCATTACAAAAGCGATTGTTTAGAGATTTGTAGTCTTGATTATCAAAGAGCTAAATTATCTCCTCGTACAAATCGATCACACGACCCATCTCTTCTAAAGTCGTTTCGCCTCGGACAACCTTTAATATTCCATCTTGGCGCATATCCAGGATTTTTTGCGGTATGGCGGCAATTTTAATTTCTTTTTCGTTGGGGTTAACAATCGTCGCTTGAGCGACAGCATCATCCATAACAATGGCTTCGAAGATACCCTGGCGTCCTTTGAAGCCGGTATTATGGCATTTATCACAACCAACATTGGTGTAAATTTTATTAGTCTCGTTAGGAGTCACCCAAGCTGGGGGGATTAATTCGGGTCGTTTTTTCTTAATGCTTTCTATGACATTATTAATTAAATCTCTTTCCCAGGGTTCTAGATCTTTTTCTTTTTTACAAACTGGGCAAAGCTTGCGCAAGAGACGTTGGGCGATTGAGAGAGTGAGGGCAGAAGTAATAATCTTCGGGTTGAGGTTTAAGTCGATCAAACGGGGGATAGCGCCTTGGGCGTTATTGGTGTGCAGAGTCGAGAAAACCAAGTGGCCAGTCAGTGATGACTGCACCGCAATTTTAGCCGTCTCGGGATCGCGGATTTCCCCAACCATTATAATGTCTGGATCCTGACGCAGGGCGCTACGGAGACCAGAGAGGAAGGTGTAGCCTTGCTTGCGATTAACCTGGGTCTGGTTGATACCTTCTAGGTGATATTCGATTGGGTCTTCAATGGTGATGATTTTGCTCTCGGTTGAATTGATCTCACGCAAGAAAGAATAAAGGGTTGTTGTTTTACCCGAACCAGTCGGGCCAGTAAGTAAGACGAGGCCGTTTGGTTTATGAATTTCGCGGTTGAAGACCTCAAACAATTCCTTCTCAATACCTAATTTTTCAAAAGTGACATTAATAGATTCGGGATTAAGAATACGCATGACTACTGACTCGCCGTAGGCGGAAGGAATAACCGAGGAGCGAATTTCAATTTCCGTATTTTTAAGGACGATACTAAAACGGCCATCTTGGGAGGCAAGCTTAATGTTCAGCTTCATGCCGGAGACCAGTTTTATGCGGGAGATTATTTGATTGTAGATCTTGGTTGGAAAGGTTGCCACATCCTCAAGTACGCCATCGAGACGATATCTTAAACGGATCGCCCCTTGTTCTGGTTCAATATGAATATC
>CAIKBK010000047.1 GCA_903825615.1 Candidatus Vogelbacteria bacterium
CAATCGGCACCGCTGAACCAACCGAAATCTTTACTTCCTCCGCCGTCTTGTCGCCAATCGCCAAGTTAAAAGTTTTTTTAATATAATCAGCAATTGCTTGGTCGATCTTGTTGCCAGCATGTTTAACTGAGGTCGATGAGACTATGCCGCCAAGAGAAATTATCGCCACATCAATTGTCCCACCGCCAATATCCACGACCATATGGCCACAAGCTTCATAAATAGGGATTCCCGCCCCAATCGCCGCTAAGATTGGTTCTTTAACCACATAAGCATTCTTCGCCCCCGCCTTAACGGCCGCCTCAATAACTGCGCGGCGTTCTGTTGAAGTAACGCCTGCTGGAACTGAGACCATAACATCAGGTTTGAATAAGTTAAATCGGCCAATGGCCTTACTGATATAATAACGCAACATTGTTTCGGTGATACGATAGTCAGCGATTACCCCATCTTTCATTGGCTTGTAAACCATAATCGTGTCTGGCGCCTTGCCCACCATTTCTTTAGCCTCGGCCCCAACTGCCACTACTTTGTTATTTAACAAATCAACCGCCACCACTGAAGGCTCGTTTAGAACAATCCCCTTGCCTGGCACATAAACCAAAGTGTTGGCCGTTCCTAAATCTATCCCTAGTTTTGTGGTAAGCATTGACATAATTCTTCCTTATCACCCGAGGCTCTTTTAATATCCAGGCCTAGCTCCGCTAGGCGTTTTTCGATCTCCTCATAGCCTCGATCGATATATTCGACATTATGTACCACAGACTGCCCTGATGCAATAATCGCCGCCAAAACATAAGCTAAGCCAGCCCGCAAGTCAGGACTCTCGATTTCTCGACCCAAGAGCGGGGTCGGACCGTCAATAATCGCTCGATGAGAGTCGAGGACTTTTGCCTTAGCTCCCATCTGGTTAAGAGCTTCAAAATAGTTTAAGCGACCTTCAAAAATTGTTTCAAAAATATAACTTTGACCCTCGACTTGAGTCAAAAATATAGAAAATGGCGCCTGTAAATCGGTGGGGAAACCTGGATACTCATGAGTTTTCACATCAAGAGCCCTAAATTTCTCATCGCCCCTATTTATAACCTTGACCCAGTCAGGACCAGTTTCTATTTTTACCCCGGCTTCAGCAAGATAAGAGATAAGGGCATCAAGATGTTCTGGGCAACATTTTTTTATCGTTAAGTCAGAAGCGGCAAGAGCCCCGAGAATCATAAAACTACCGGCCTCTATTCGATCGGGCAAAGTATGGTGAACCTTACCAGCTCCACTAAGCAAACCAGTGCCTTCAATTTCGATAGTTGAAGTACCAAGCCCAGTGATTTTAGCCCCGCACTCGTTCAACCACTCGCCCAAACTTATAATCTCCGGCTCAAGCGCGCAATTCTTCAAAATTGTTTGACCTTTAGCTAAGACTCCGGCCATCAAAAAAGTTTCGGTCGCCGTCACACTCTGATTTTTGAAAAATATTTCGGCACCAACCAGGTGACTGTCGCGAGTGGCCACAGTAAAAGTCTCGCCATCTTCGGTAATCCCAGCGCCCATTTTTTGGAAACCAGATAAAAAGAGATCAATCGGTCTCTTGCCAATCACACAACCGCCCGGGTAAGGGAAAACAACTTGGCCAAAACGCGCCAAGAGCGGGCCCGTAATGACAACTGAGGCTCGCAACTTCTTAGAAATGTCGGCGGGTAAGGAAAATTCTCTAAGCTTAGTTGTATCTAAAGAATATTTATTTTTACTCGGATGTTCAACTTTTACTCCCAATCTTTCTAAGAGCGCAATAATTTGCTTCACATCTTCTATCTCTGGCACATTATCAACAGTAAAACCGTCTTTGAATAAAACGCTTCCAGCTAGAACTTTGAGGACCTCATTCTTAGCCCCGCCAATATTAAGCTCTCCATGAAGAGTTTTAGCACCGCCTAAACCGGCGATAATGAACCTATCGTCCTTAGCCATAACTCCGCCCATTATTTCACAAAAATGTCTCCTGTCAAAATCCCCTTCGGGAAGTTAACGGGATCGGACTGATAAGTCTTAAAATAAGAGCCATCAAGCTGCTTTTCCTCAATCGTGTAATAATAAACGCCCGGACGAACAAGAACATAGAAACGGCCAAGTTTATCGGTCACCACAGACTTAATTTGTTGCTTAAGGTCTGGAATAAAGATCCTCATAATGGCGAAGGGTAATGGTTCACCAGTACTAGCCTTATAAGCTCTGAAGGGCTTGCGCTTCCCTCGCCATAGCCAATTAAGCAAGATTACTCCAGCATACAGTAAGATAACCGCAATATTAATCGTCGATGGATAAAGAAGTAAAAAATAAGCCGACAAAATAAAGCCTAGGCCAAAAAAGAAATTATATAGTCTCTTCAACCAGACCTCGCGGCGATTATAAAAACGGAAGAAATCGGTTTTGGTTTTGGCAAACTCATTCCAGTCAAAGTCGATGGAGTCCATCGGAATATTAATATTAATCACCTCTTGTCCCATAACAACGACTGGTGTCCCAAAATATAAATCATCATAAAGTTCATCTGCCTTTCGTCCTTGCAATTTTTCTGAAGGGAATTTGTAGTGGGTCTTGTTAGCCTTCAAATAATAAGTGCCTTCAGGCAAGAAGAAACCATAGCGCCCATCAATATCAGAGATAGCGCTCGCCACCTCCTTCAGTTTGCCGTCAGGGCCCATTTGTTCGGCTGTGATATAAACTGGGTCAAGCGGTCTCTTCGTAACAGAATCATAAACTGTCCCCCAGGGTTTATCGTGACGGCGACGGCCAAAGAAATAGCCAAGGAAACGGAATAAGAGGAACAGTAGATCATAGAGAGTTGGGAGAAAACCAACAACCAAACCTCCAACAATAGCAATTGGAGCTATTTGATTGATAACCGTCTCCGCCCAGAAAACATTTTTACTGGGAATCACTAAGCGGCCAGACAAATGTTGAATAGACTGATTAGCATAATTAATGACATAGATATCAATTGGATAAGTTCCCGGTCTAATAAGCGGGCTAATAGTTGCCTCATAGGAAGAACTGTCAAGGGAACGGTGCATTAGAAATGAGAAGATTTTATTTTTATCTTGCGGGTCAGTAATAGCAACACCAATTGTCTTTAAGGAATCAGGGATCCGATTAAAATTAAACAAAATTGTTAAAGGTTTCTCGCCAGACAATCTGACCGCTCCCGTCAAATCAAAAGTTTTGACCTTTTCTTGTGGTTGGACAAAACGAAGGTCCCATTCAATCGGTAATGAAGTGGTAGAGATTATAAGGGAAGAAAAAGGACCTTCAGTCGGACCTGGTTCGAAAATAGGAATAACTTGATGATAACGACAACTACCATCACTCTGTGTTGCTAATGAGTTGTAGTTGATTGCGATATGGTCGGTACAACCGAGAATAGGGTTTAAATAACGACAACTGCCATCATTCTGTGTCGCTAAGTGATTGTAATTGATTGCTACGGGGTCAGTACAACCAAGAATAACAGTTGTTATATGTGGAGGATAAGTACAACTGCCATTATCTTGGGTTGC
>CAIKBK010000048.1 GCA_903825615.1 Candidatus Vogelbacteria bacterium
AGCAAGACGATCGTACGAATAATAAATAGAATAGAAGCTACTATTAAGACAAAGGAAGCTACTAAAATTATAAGAACATTTCCGAAAGTTTGACCAATAATGCCAATAAAACTTAAACGATTAACTCTCGGGGCTTTTACGGCGGTTAACCCCTTTGCGTCGGATACGGTTTTGGCATCTATAAAGTAGGCACCAAGATCCATCTTTTTTACCATCCTCGTACCAATACCGGCTATTTGACCATTTTCTACTCTCATAGCATTATAGAACTCAAAAGCAAACATATTTGAGGCGTCAACCACAACACGCACAAAGAAACCACTAAAATTAACGAGGAGGGCAACAATAATTACATTTACAATTAGCCTTTGTGCTCGACTCCCTATACCCTGAAGGTCAAAAATGGTACCAATGGCGATATAAAGTAAAACAAAGACAAAGAAGATATTGGCGAAATCACGGATAATCGTCCAGGCCTCTTGGACTTTTGTTATGTTAAACCAGAGGCCAACCATAGTAATTGACATATAAACAGAGCCATCAAATATTGCGCTGGCCGCCCAAAGAAGCAAAGCAAAGACGCCGACAATAATGTTGGCTACCCAGCCAGTACCAATTAGGATACAGTTGCCAATATTAGGAGTAAGACTTCCTCCGGGCCAACAAGCGGCATCGTTTAGGGCGGCTCTATTAGCAATTTGGATTTGAACCTCTTTACGGCTGGTTTTTAGACTTTGTAAAGCCTGATTAGCTTTTTGTTGAGCTTCTACTGCTTGTTTGGAGTCACCTGATTCTATGGCTTTGGCTAATAAAATATCATAAACCATCTTTTCACAATAATCCATCTCCCTATTCAACTCTGCCATCTTGAGACTGGCCATTACTATCATATTGTTAATTACCTGCAAACGCTTTACTTCGGGGAAGGGTTGATCTGCGTAACCTGTCGCTCGGTTGACTAAGTCACCACCCGTCCAATGACTAAGAGAGTTAGCAGCTCCTTTTAACAGTCCTACTCTGGGCTCAACCTTGGCCTTCTCTGCTTCTAGATCGGCAAGATTTCCTTGAAGTTCCTCATATATCCTTAAGTTATCTTTATGCAGGTCTTGCCATCCTTCAACAGTGTCGGCGGTTTTGTTGTAATTTGTTAATGACGGTAATACGGGCAGATCACCATTACCTTCACCACCATTGATTCTAGACATAAAGATGTCATAAGGTGCCCAACTTGACGGGTCGGGTGGAGAGACATAATTCCAGACGGCTGACACAACATTGTCTGTCCATGCTGCCTCGGCCACCTTAACTGAGGCAAATACGAATAATAAGCCTAGCACCAAGACTAGTATAAAAATATTTTTGTTTTTTAAGTCAACAAACATTTTAATTAATCTCTTCTTACGGGCAAAGTCCTTTCTCTTGAACCTCTACTATTAGTGCATTTTATCTGGTAAGAGCCAGACTCTCCGGATTTTATTGTTACTCTGGTACTGCTTGAAATAGTAAGATCAGCCCCCTTGTCTTTGAACTTTACACCGTTGCCATGTAGCCAGTTATTGGTTGTTATACACTCGCTGGCATTAGGGGCATACCAATAGATGAGTGAGGAATCATTCTCTTTATCTTTAGCCTTGAAAATAATCCAAGGCCTAGAGTTATCAAGTACAACCTTTAGTAGCTCAAGAATGGCTTGGATAGTTGGATCTGATCCAGGGTCAGCATTGTCGTCACTTCCATATAATCCACCAAGGAGGTCTGTTAGATCTGTCCAGTCAGTGCCACCACTACCACCATCACCGGTTGTTCCGCCGCCACCGCCAGAATTACCATTACCACTACCATCAGTATTGCCACCATTGTCTGGTGGGACATTTGTCTCAGGATCGCTAGTTAGGCCATCAACAATATCAGGAAGGTCTTCTGGGGTTGTCATCCCTGGTCCTTGCGCTCCGCCCCCTCCGGCGACGGGTTTATTAAATAACAATTCTTGGATATTAGGCTCGTTACCTTGAGTAATTTCTCCCATATTTGTAGCCTGCTCATAAATTCTTAGACGAGAATTCATCGCGGCAGTTTGTGCCTCTTTGACAATAACCCCTGGTTGTACCGTCCCCCAGACGGTGCAAGTTTTACCATCCAAAGTTTTTGCTAAACAGGCTCGCACTGGTAAGAAGCCTTGACCCTGAGCTGCTGTATCCCGAGCGGCGAGGATGGCCTCGTTCTGTTTCTTTTCAATGTAACCGGCATTTCTTAAATAAGTAATTTCTGGGCTATTTTGGACAACATTAATAAAGCTGTTCCAAAACTGGTCATCACTTATGGTGCCACTATCTGATGGGCTGGTAGCTGCTGCCCAAGTTTTATTACCCGAGAACCAAGCTAAAGTATTACGGATAGGTCTCAAGATTTTAGAAAGTACGGGGATATTATCCAAATTATTTTGGGCGGTAGGTATTGCTCCATCTGATGAAGAATTAATTCCTAAAACATTACTTATATCTCCAGGACTAGCTTCAGAATTCAAACCAGAGGAACCAACCTCAGCTTGCATATCTATTAAAGTGGCATCGTTATAGAGATTATAAGATTGTCTAATATCATCAATAGCTTTTTTCTCTCCTTCATATCTGGCATCTTTTATGTACATCTCATTATTAGTAACATATAAAGGCAAACCTTTTTCAGTATCATCAGATTTTATCTGTTCCCCATTTTCATCCAGGGTCGCATAACCCGTTTTAATTAAACCAGTTTCGCCAAATGAGGCTTGGCGGTATTTTTCAATCTCGGTGGACTTAATTTTCATGACGGTGGCATCTTCAACCATCTTAAGTTCGAAGCGTTCCTGAATGCGATGGATAGCCTTGAGGTGAGTACAAATTTGGATAGAAAGCAATCTGATATTTTCCGTATCTTCGGCGGTGTCCTTGGTATTGGTTTCTGTTGCTTTGGCATGATCCATTAATTCACCGGCTTGCTCTTGAACGGGGACATAAGTTTGAGCCAAGGCGAGGGGAGCTTGGAAGAGTTTGGCAAAGAGTTCAAGCGGCCTCGCCCAAGCGGTCATGCCTCCGCCACAATAGCCTTGAGCATCCGGATCTTGAGAAATTCTCTCGTCTATTTTGCCACCGTCACTTGTTCTCATAATATCGCCATTACGGGAGGCACGATTGCCAGTCTGGCGACCGTAACGACTATCCATTATTTCATCACCGGCGGCATCCCAAGAATCTTGACTGCCAGTTCTTTGGGCGTCAGCCATATTTCCCCACATATCATCAAATTCATTTATACCACCATTACCTTGGCAACCCATATTAAAGCTCATATCGGTGACAACCGTTTGTCTCTCTGGGCTCAAAGCATCATAATCAACTCCATGTTCGGTGGCCGATCGACGGGCGCAATTTCTGGCCGTCGTGGTATCAGCATCATACAGTTGCCCGACCTGTTCATCGGTTATAGCTCTGTCGCAAGGAAAGGGTTCGTTACCGGTAACTTTATGGCCAATACCAATTGTTCGGTAACCCTCAGAATCAGTATAGGGACTGTTCCTGACACCTTCGTTGGCGGCGACATAGCCAGCCGTATCGCCATCAGCGCAGGCGGGAGAAATTTCGCCCGGTGGAGTCGTTGGAGTGTCAGTATTATCATTGTAATTATCTTCACTGTTAGGGATACCATCACCATCAACATCGCCATTAGGATTATCTGGGTTATTAGAATCGTAAGAGTCATTTGTTGGTGAACCTTCTCCTCCCCCTGATTTCTCAGGGTCCTCAATTGTCTCACTCTCTTGGTCGCATTCCTCATAATCCTTCTTTTGCAAATCGGCTAACTCTTTGGCCTCGGCATCTATTTGCTCTTTGTCTAGGTCTTGTCTGTCGCCTATTGGGTCCTCACCCTCAGGATCCGCTTGAGCCAAAGCTTTAGAATTGACCAAGGAAAGAGATAAAAAAACCAAACAGGTAATCAAGGCAATTCTTATCCAATTTTTATTTATTAGCTCTGTCTTCATAATTTATTGGGTGAAACTGGCAAAAACTTGCAATTTCTCTTGAGGACTAAATTTTACGCCTTTAGTGGCGGAATAATCATTAATATCTTCTAGTGACTGAACAAAGATTGGGTAATTAGAAATAAATGATTTAGTGTTATTGAGGGCGGCCTCCGGTTGTTCCAGAGCCTTTTCCATGTTAGTGAGAATACTAACAAGGAAATTAAGATCGCTAATCAACTTCCGATGTTGAGTGGCTAGCTCTTTTGGGACTATTACCTCGGCTAAGTTTTTAGCGGCGGCTCGGTGGTAGACCTTAGATATAGTTACCGGACTTAATAAGATTTTGTCATTTTTATCAATAGTATCGAATACCGCTTGAGGTTCACTCCCCCTTTTAATATTGAGAGGCTTGAGAGCTTCGGCCACCGCGAGGCCATAGGTACGGAGTTGAGCGGTCGAGCTAGCCGTGGAGGTTGATATTATTAAAG
>CAIKBK010000049.1 GCA_903825615.1 Candidatus Vogelbacteria bacterium
AATCAGAATTTTGTGGTAAAATATTTTTAGCATGAAGTCTAATTCAATTACTGTCTCTAATCTAACAAAAAAATTCTCTTTTTATACAAAAAGTTCTTCTTCCGGCTGGTTCAAAAATTTATTTCGACCAGAAAACAAGGAGATCACCGCGGTCGATAACATTTCTTTCTCCATTAAAACTGGCGAACGAGTGGCTTTTATCGGCCCCAATGGCGCCGGCAAATCAACCACCATTAAGATGCTGACGGGTATTCTCTTTCCGACGGCCGGAGAGATAAATGTCCTTGGTCTTGACCCAACCGAAGATCGCAAGAAATTAGCCTATCAAATTGGTACTGTCTTTGGCCAGAGATCGCAACTTCTGCCTAATCTCCCACTGACAGATTCCTTGGAATTTTTTGGTGTCATGTATGATTTGCCTAACGAGGAAATTAAAAAAAGAATTGCGGAATTGATAAAATTATTTGATCTTGGTTCCTTTGTGACGCAACCGGTGCGCAAACTTTCGCTCGGTCAACGAATGCGCGCCGAGGTCGCCGCCTCTTTAATCCATAAACCCAAGATTATCCTTCTTGATGAGCCAACCATCGGGCTTGACGTTGTCGCCAAGAAATCTCTACGTGATTTATTATTAAAAATAAACAGGGAAGAAAAAACGACCATCTTCTTAACCTCTCACGACGTGGGAGATATTGAATCCCTGTGTGACAGAACCATAGTTATCAACCACGGTACGGTTATTAAAGACTTGCCAACGCAAGAGCTGGCTAAGACTTTTGCCTACGAAAAATACATTGATCTTATTGCTGAGAAAAAATTTGCCAGTTTCCCCGAACTCCCCGAGGGAATACGCTATTCAAACAAAGACAAAAATAAAATCACTGTCGTCGTCGATATTAACAAGATCGAGGTTCAAGAAGCTTTGCGAAAATTGCTTGAGCTCTTTGAAGTCGAAGATCTTGATGTCTACAACGCCGACCTCGAGACAGTGATTAGGCATATCTATGAAAGAGACTCGACTAGCAATTAAAATTCTCAAAACCTTAACCAAGGATCGTCTCCACTATCCAGGCCGTCTTATGATGGATACTTTTGGGATGGTTGCTCGTTGTGGAATACTCTTAGTCCTTTACTGGTATGTCTACAAACTAAACAATGGTGTTATCAATGGTACAATATTTCTTTTTGCTGCTTGGAGTATCTTTTTTTATTTTGCCTTTAATGTTTTGGGTCTACGAGGAATAGCCAGACTAATTATGCAAGACATCAAGACCGGTAATGTTGAGGTTCTCTTCAGTAAGCCGATATCTTATCTCTCCTATCGAGTCTGGTGGCAAATTGGCTCGGGCCTCTATTCCTTTGTCGTAATAAACATAGTCGCCACAATTGCTTTATTCCTTCTAATCGGCCTGCCGCCAACGATGACGACTAGTCTATTTGTCCCAACTCTAATACTGACCTTTATTTGTTGTTCCATCCTCTCACTACTTACTTATTCTATTGTTGGCCTCTTAGCCTTCTGGATTGAGGATGTCGACCCCGTCTTCTGGATTGTCGATAAAGCCGTAATGATTCTGGGTGGTTCTTATCTACCCGTGGCCCTTTTCCCTCCTCTCATGTATAAGATTGCTCTCTTTAGCCCCTTTGGCGCCTCACAATTTGTAACCCACACCGTCAACAAGTCTTGGCAAACTAATTGGTATCAGCTTATTGGTATCCAATTAGGCTGGATTGCCCTCTTTAGTTTAATCGTTTATTTTATGTTCCAGCAAGCTAAGCAAAAAGTGTCCGTAAATGGAGGTTAAAATTTTATGATGAAAGAATTATATTTTGCGTTATACGCCATAAAAAAGAATATCCAAAGCAGTGCCGAGCTGCGCACCAGTTTTCTTATGAACGTGGTAGGGATGACGATCAACAACACGGCTTTTATTATCTTGTGGGTATTTTTTGTCAGATCAGTTGGAGTCATTGGTGGCTGGACAGCGGCTGATATTGTTGGACTCCAAGGCTTCACCGCTTTAAGTTTTGGAATTGTTTTCTCTGTTGGAGCCGGGATCAGGAAACTTCCCGAATATACCGCATCAGGTTCATTCGACCGCTTTATGCTCTCACCCAAAAATTTGTTAGTTAGAATCGCAACCGCCTCCTTTGGCGTCTCCTGTGTTGGTGATATAATCTTCGGGCTAGTCTGCCTAATAATTTATACTATTCTTCTGCCAGCCAGTATTTATCAAATCGGCCTGATGGTCTTACTTATTATAACTTCAGTAAGCATAT
>CAIKBK010000050.1 GCA_903825615.1 Candidatus Vogelbacteria bacterium
ATTGGCCCGTGCTTCATCTCCCCCGCCCCATAACCCTCGGCGTGAACATAAGAAATCTCTTTCAATTTAAGCGCTCCTTCAAAAGCGATGGGGAAAGTATATTTGCGACCCATAAAAAGGAAGTCGGTGAAGCTTGAGTACTTGCTAGCCACCAGCTTAATTTCTTCTCGCCTCTCGAGGATTGATTTGATCTTGGCTGGCAAAGCAATAATTTCTTTAACAACTTTTTTGTAATCTTCGTCACTGGTAACACCACGCAACTTGGCAAGGTAAAGTGTGAGAAGGGCGAAAATGGTCACTTGAGAAATAAAGGCTTTAGTCGAAGCGACTCCAATCTCTGGACCAATTTGATTATAAATCACAGCATCCGACTCACGAGCAATGGTCGAGCCAACAGTGTTAACAATTGAGACAATAAGTGCACCCTGACGCTTGGCCTCACGAATAGCGGCTAGAGTATCAGCCGTCTCGCCAGACTGAGTAATCGCCATCACCATCGTCCCTGGCTCGACGATTGGCGAGCGATAACGGAATTCAGAGGCATATTCAATCTCCACCGGAATCTTGGCAAACTCTTCAAGCATATATTCGCCCACCATCCCAGAGTAAAGGGCGGTACCACAAGAAGTAATAATGATACGCTTAATCCCCTTCAGCTTCTCGGCCACATCTTTGAGCTCATCAAGTTTGATCTCGAGAGAATCTTCGAGCAAGCGCCCACGGAAGGAGTTCTTAACCACACTATCACCCTCCATAATTTCCTTCAGCATAAAGTGATCATAACCACCCTTCTTTGTCTCCTCAACACTCCACTCAATAATACTTGGTTCGCGTTTAATTTCTTCACCCATCAAATTAAATAATTTATAACTACCAGCCTGTAAAATAGCCCATTCGCCATCATTCAGATAAAGTACTTTTTTAGTGTGAGTGACAATGGCCGAAGGGTCCGAAGCGATAAAGTTCTCACCTTCACCGATACCCAAAACAATAGGACTCCCTTTACGCGCCACATAAAGACGATCGAGTTCACTGGTATTAATAATGGCTAAGCCATAAGTGCCACGGATCAGGGCTAAAGTTTTCATTAAGGCCTCAGAAAAAGTCTCCCCTTTTTTTGTAAAATCTTCTAGGAGATGCGCGACAACCTCAGAGTCCGTGGCTGAAACAAATTTGTGACCTTTAGATATTAAATCAGCTTTTAATTCATTATAATTTTCAATAATCCCGTTGTGAGCTAAATAAATTTTACCCCCACAGTCAGTATGAGGATGAGCATTAACTTCAGTTGGGACGCCGTGAGTTGCCCAACGGGTATGAGAAAGGCCAATGTTCCCATGAAAGTCAGCCCCAATTTTTGCTTCTAAATTCTTAACTTGTCCAACCGCTTTAATTAAACCAGCGGGGGCAACATAAATTCCCGCTGAATCATAACCGCGATATTCAAGGGCTTTCAAGCCAGCAATTAAAATTTTGGGAGCATCTTTCTTGCCAACGTAACCAAAAATTCCACACATACTTTATATAATTTAGATTAACTAAACCTAATAAAAACAAAAATTAAAAAAATAAGAGTAAGCCAGCCCTATTGGGCTTGTTGGTCTTGAGACAAATTAGCAAAAGAAAATTCTTTGATTTTGATATACTCTGGTCCTTCAGGCTTCATAATTGATTCAAAGAGAATAAAACTATTTATCTCTGACTCCCATTCTACACGATCAAACAAATCTGGTAAACCAGCCGGGCCAAAATCACTCGCTAAGAAACGAGCTAAAGTTAGATGTAAACGATAAAAACGATTGTCTGGTTTGGCCAGAGCCTGCTCGAGACGATTTTTTAATTCAAGCAGAGACACCGGCGGTTGACCCTCGGCCCAAATAAGACGCGGGGCAAAACGATTTGGGCCAAAAACAACTTTAAAAAAATTAATTATAAAGGGTTTAATATCAATCTTCCCGGTTGAGACAGACTGGGCAAACTCGTCCAGCTTAGAGACAATGGACGGAACGTTGGTCTCCATCCACGGTGAGACAACCGTGATATGAAAAGCTTCGCCAGAAATCCAATTGACCGGCCAACCAACATGATTCGCCTGCCAAGCCAGAGCCACCTCTTGCAATTGCCCCTTAACGGGTATGGCCACAAATAATCGCTTTATTTCATCCATATTTCTCAGTATAACCAGAAAATCAAAAAAGACAACCGGCGTCGATTGTCTTTTTCAATATCCCCGCCAGACCTCTAGTTTCCCGAGGTCTGGCGGGTGGGAACACTTAGTAGCTACCGCCCTGACGTGGAGCGCGGGGCTCCATCGGCTTGGCAAAATCAACGCTGACCGCGCGACCACCAAGGTCGCTACCATTCAACATCGAGATAGCCTTCTCAGCCTCCTCAGGTGTACCCATCTCCACGAAACCAAAACCCTTAGAACGACCAGTGGCCTTATCTAAGATGATTTTCGCAGAAAGCACTTGCCCAGCTTGGGCAAAGTGGTCGGCAAATTCCTGCTCCGTAAGACGGAAAGGAAGGCTACCGACGAACAATTTGTTATTCATTAACTTTTTTTCTAAAGAAATAATTAGCTTGACGACCGTGGCCCACGATCACTTGGTCATCTCACCTCTTATTGTGCTGGACGCCCAGACTCTAAGTTATTAAAAGATGAAAGCGATTGAGAACACTAGCGAAAAAAGTATAGCACAGATATCTCCAACAAACAACAATTTCACTTAGTCTCTAAAAAGTCGCAAGGAATTAAAAATCGGAACGAAGTCGGTGAGAAAATTATAGGCCGCGGCGCCGGTCGGGCCAATTGTATGAGTAAAAACAAGAACTAAACCAAGCACATTAATCCCACCCCAAATTACCAAGTTTTGATAAATAACAGCCAAAGTGTGTTTACTAATGGAAACGAGTTCGGGTAATTGCGCCAAGTCATCTTTCATCAAAGCAATGTCGGCTGATTCAATCG
>CAIKBK010000051.1 GCA_903825615.1 Candidatus Vogelbacteria bacterium
ATCTCCGGATCAAAGGTTGCTGGGCACCTCCCCGAAGCTTAATGCAGCCAAGCCACATCCTTCATCGTTACTTAGAGTCAAGGCATCCACCCTGCGCTCTTAATTTCCTATTAGGAAATTTGAAAACCATTTTTTGCCCCGCTTGAAGACGGGGTAAAGTTTTCGTTTTTGTTTTTTCTGTGATTACAATTTTTTACCTGTTTCCACCTCCAATACCTTAAAGACCCCAATTCCACTCTCGTGGAAAGATCGGGTACGTGGTGGCATTCAATTGACAAGGTGTCAGGAATTCTGGATTAAAAAAACCGCTTTCTTCAAGCGGGATTTGGAGCCAGCTCAAAACTCGAGCTACTCTTTCCGCTTGGTTTTTGCTGTTCTTTTACTATTCATACTGACAGGCTCCATTATATAGAAAAAAAACCCGCCGTCAAGGTGAGAACCTTGACGGCGGGTTGGCCATAGTCTAGGCCATTTAATTAATCAATTTTAGACTAGTCGCGACGGGAAATTTCACCACGAACTTTACTGATGAAGTTTTGGGCCGCATCCTTGCCACCCAAACCGAAGGAGAGACCAACGGCAATGGTAATAGTAGCGACAATACCAGTCATGAAGATTTGCAAGAAGGGACCCATCATGCCGAGTTGCTCCAGCGCCATCACCACAGCAAAAATCCAAATCATCCACTTGGTAATACCGCCAAAAAGCTCAGCGGAAGAAACCGTGGCGGCACGAGCCGAAGCGACAACGATCTTCTGCAGCACATCAGCCATAATAGCGGCAATAATTAAGATGATGGTCGCAATAATAACACGTGGGATATAACCCAAAACTTGTTGCAAGAAAACATTAACCTGATTCAATTGTAGGACATCAAGGGCCGCTACCAAGAAACCAAGAATAATGAACCACTTGACCAAGGTGCCCAAGAAAAGACCGCTGTCCAAACGATAACCAGCACGCTGGATTAAGACATGCAGATCAAGCTTCTCAAGAACCTTGTCGATTTTAAGAGTGCGGACCAACTTCGCAATCCACATCCCCACAGCCTCGCCGACAACCCAACCGACGACAAAGAGGATAATAGCAATAATAATATTAGGAACGAAGGCAACCATACCTCCAGCTAGGTTCTGGAAGGAACTAGATAGCGCCTGACTCCAAGTTTCGATTAACATAATAAAAATTTAAAACTAATAATAAATAATAATGACCTTTTATTTAATAGTCGACAATGTCCAGTTTAGCACAAAAAACCACAAAATTCACCACCCAGTGGGTTAATTTTGGGGAAAAAATAGCTAAAAAATGGCTTATTTAAGAGTTTAGGCGATCAATTAGACACTTATGAGGAAAATCCATAATATCACGAACAAAACGATCGCTCGAGGTGAGGCGAAAGAGGTATTCCCTAGTATCTAAAATGGCATAAGTTAATTCGCGACCAATCTCCGATTCAATAATAGAAATGATATTTTCAATCGACGTGCGGCGCAGATCATCTCCAACGACCAAGATATCGGCTCGTGTCCCCCCTTCTTGTACGAAGAGTCCCGAGAGAATAACCATCTTCACTTTGCCACAATTCTTAAAACGCTCAGCCAAATCCTCGCGCCCCGCCAAGAAGTCGGTATTAAATATTGAGTGCAAATGTTCAACAAAGAAGAAGTCCGGGTTAAGTTGCCACACATTTTTCTTGACAAGAGATTTTTTGTTTTTCTTCTTGAGAGAACCAGTCTCGGGAGCAACAATGGCCAGTTTCTTAACCGCAATAAAGCCAATTTCTTCAAGTAAGCTAATTTCGCGTTTGGCCGCGCCAGTGCTGATCTTAGTACGCTTGGTGGCATCAGACAAAGAAAAATAGAGATTAGGGTTAAATAAAAAGAGACGCATTAACTTGACTCGTTCTTTACTGCCAAACAGTTTTGGTAAGATTTCCATACCATTAAGCTACCAAGCTTTGACCTTATAGTCAAACGTAAGAAAACCCCTCATCGGAGGGGTTTTCTGTGTTGTTTAGTTGAGCAATCTGAGTTCTTTTACTTAACTTCAACTTTACCGCCAGCGGCCTCCACGGCAGCCTTGAGTTCGTCAGCCTCGCCTTTCTTGGCTTCAGCTTTAAGTACGGACGGGGCAGCATCGACAAGATCCTTAGCCTCCTTCAAACCGAGACCCAGCTTATCTTTGATTGCCTTAATGACTTGAACTTTCTGCTCACCCGCGGCCGTAAGAGTAACAGTGAAGCTATCCTTAACTTCAGCCGCTTCGGCGACAGCGCCACCAGCCACAACTGTTGCTTGAGCGGAGACACCAAACTTCTCTTCTAATAATTTAACCAATTCGTGAAGTTCGAGCACGGTCATAGCCTCAACTTGATCAACAAGGGCCTTGAATTTGGCCGGAACCGCAACAACTTTCTTTTCTTCTTCCATAATATTTATTTAATAATTTTAATTTTTAATTTTTTAACCTAGGCACCAACTTCTTCTTTCTTCTTAGCAATGGTGTCAAGACCAATCACTAAACCTTGAATTGGAGAGTTGATAACATTCAAGAACTGGGCATATAAGACTTCGCGGCTTGGAATCTTGGCCAAGGTTAGCATTTTCTCCGCGGGGGCAAAAGCTCCTTCAAAAACACCGCCAATGATTTTTATGACCTCCGCGTTCTTTTTGTGGAAATCATAGATCTCTTTAATTGGAGCGAGGGCATCTTCACCGTAAGCGATTGCCACTTCGCCATCAAGCTCGGGCATCTCCCCTTCAATCTTCGCCTTGTCAAAAGCGCGACGAATTAGAGTTTTTTTGGCGACATAATAGCCCATACCCTTAGACTGCAAGAGACGACGAAGTTCATTGATCCCTGCCACTGTTAGACCATGGAAGTTTACAAAGACGAGCGACTTACCCTTCTTAATAATGTCTTCCACTTTACCAACTATTTCTATCTTTTTTTCTTTGGTAATTGCCATAAATTTGAATAAAAAATAACGGCTAAATAACCGTGTTTCGACCTCCAGAGGGTTTATCCATTATTGGGACCTCCTTCTACGATTAATGATCCTAGTTTAGCACAGATTTAAGAAAGGTCAATTACTGATTGTCCGCCTTCTGGCCAGCTAGATAATTCTCGGGTGGAACAGTATTATCTTCTCCATAATATTGACTTAAATACAAAAAACCCAGGGCCAACAAAATCACAATGATAAAACCGGCGATCATTCGCCAAAAACTATTATTTAAATATTGCATTTTTTATTCTTTCAAACCAACTCGGTTCTTTGTCTAATATTACCACAGTCTTGGCCTCCCCCGCGAGAGCTGGGCTAGTTTCAGTCCCTTGGGATAAAGTCTCAGGAAACTTACTCGCTATTTGCTGTTTTAACTCCACCACTTGTTTTTTTAATTCGGCTACCTTCTGTTGATTGTCGGCACTTAGCAGGCTCGCGCCACTCACCACTCCCCCGTCAGGGTAAGTGAGAATGATCTCTTGGATATTTTGGTCAATCAAACCAATGACCCTAAGCGGAATTTTTATCGCTGACTTGGGACTAATAATAGTATCGAGCGGAAAAACATATTTTTTATCCCCCGCCTGCAAACTCCAACTATTAAGATTCTGTTCCTTATCGCTATTATCAGTGATCTCAATAAAGCCCGTCGCCAGATCCACGGCGGTAATCTTAACATTAGCTTCGGTAACCAAGACTGTCGTTCGAGCCACCGCCTCTTCTTCATTGTCAATAGAAGCATTAAGCACTACATTATAGCGACCAGGGAATTGATAGGTATGATAAACCTTTACTCCGAG
Organism: Candidatus Vogelbacteria bacterium; assembly: GCA_903825615.1. Taxonomy (GTDB): domain Bacteria; phylum Patescibacteriota; class Minisyncoccia; order Phycocordibacterales; family XYD1-FULL-46-19; genus CAIPHT01. The sequence continues at coordinate 3,811 of CAIKBK010000051.1, forward strand.
AGCGCTCGTCCCATCGCCAAAACTCCAATTAAGATAATTTACATTTTTACCTTTTTTATTTTGCGTCGCTGAGAATAAAATCGGTGTTCGCACGGTAGCCAGACGTTCCCGCCCCGCTCCAATCTTAAGCGATTCTTTTTGATAATCACTGACAGTAGTTTCTCCGGTATGGGCCGATGATTCTTCCAAATTTGAATTACCATTACTACCAGACGACTGGTCACCTATTGCTTCATTCGAGTTTGAATTATCTGAAGCTGAAGTACCAGAACCAACCGTGATTTGGTCCTTCATTTTTAAAAAAGTCACATCGCCAATTCCACTAACATTTTTTATTTCTTCGATCGTTTTAAAAGGGCCATTGGTGTTCCGATAATCAATAATCTTGCCGGCAATCGCGGGACCCACCCCCGTAATACCCTCATCCAACTCAGCTAGGCTCGCCGTATTGATATTAACAGTGGCCAAGACCAAGGATGGGGTCATGAGCAAAACAAGAAGAATTGCTAAAATTATTTTTTTCATTTTTAATATTTAAAATTTATAAAAAACTTTTACCAAAGACGTACAATACTAGCGAGATTAATAACACCCGGTGTACCAAAAGTTGTCGTAGCGTTACGATCCAGAGCGCAAGGTCCATCTGTTTCATTACAACCTTCGTTAACTTCCCAAGTTAAAAGTTCTGTCGAAAGACGGTCCTCCCAAGTCCTTTCTAAGGAGCTCGAGGCTGAGCCCGTTTTGTCCCAAACAGGGGTCTCATCTATTAATTCGTCTCCCAAGTCTGTTTTGTGCCACAACTTTAAACCGAGGCTAGCTGGGACAAAAGCTTTGGTTTCAATGTCAGTAATAAAATTATCAACAAGCTGAGCCGGACGATTACTTACCACCTCGTCACTTCCTCTTTCGGCCAAATAATAACCTTCAGCGAGAACCGGCCCCGAGAGGTTAATCTGCCAAGTCTTATTGTTATCAGACAGGTAATAATTTTCTAAATCTAGAGAAAAACCAGAAAGATAATTCCGCAATTCAAACCATTCATCCAGACTAGAAGCCGCCGTCCCGGCCCAACCAATCTCATTGATAACCAGTGGGCGTGGGTGAAAGGTAGTAAAAATAATAGAGCTAGAAGCTACCACTTCGCTCGTGCTCGCCAACTTCATTTCAACCTGCCAACCAAATTCTATCGGGTAATTGGCTGGGTCAATACCTGTCGCCATTTCAAATATCTTATCGGCGCCAGAATAAACCACCCCCCTATCCCAAACTTCCCGATCATCTACGTTGCGGGTTAATTTGCTAAGGTCATAAATATAATCACCGGCTGGCATCTCCGCCCAAGAAAAACGTAAGGTGCTGGTGGTGATAAGAAGACAAGAAAGAGAAGACAGGGACCAAGCGCAATTGTCGACAGACAAAGTTACGGTCGGAGTCTCAGGGGACAGGATTTCTTCGGTGGTTGTCGCTGTTGTTGTCGCGGTAGAAGTTGCGATGATCTCTCCCAGGATTGTCTCGGCAACAGACAAAGAGTGTCCAATGGAGCCAGTTATAGGAATAGCCTCGGCTTCACTAATCTCAGCCAAAGCGTCTAGCTGGGCTTGTAATTGTCTTAATTTTATTTCTAATTGAGCCAGAGTTAGCATTTCGTTTTCCTCAATTACCACTAAAGGAGTGGTGACTGGAGAAGTAGAAGCAACCGCTGGAGTGGTGGTACTAGTAGGAATAGTCGGGGTGACAGAATTAAACAAATTAATCGAAGCTAACATTTGGTCAATTTTTATTTGGGCCGTAGCAAAAATTTTTAACCACCAAGGTGTTCGTGCTTCCTTAATTACCCCACTTATCTTCTCCTTCTCCACCTCAGCTAAGAATAATTTTATTACTCCCGCACTATACCCCACCGCTTTTGGTGCTAAGGTGTCCCAATAATCTGACATGACTTTGTTGTCGGTATCAACAAGAGAATAGTCGTTATGGACTATTGCATTCTCATCCCACCACTTATTTACCCAGACTAATTTGCCGTAATTATTATAACCATAGATATTTGTAATCCCATCTTTATTTTTTTCAGAAATAGTCTTGATTATTTTAGGATCATCATAATTTTTCAAAATAGTGTCATCACTAAAAAAGTTGGCATTAGTAAAACTCGCCACTTGATCAAAATAATCATCGAGTGAATTTATAGCAATAAGATTAGAACTGGCTACCAAAGTTTGATTATAAGCATAATCCTCATAGGTCTTAAGCAAAGGGTGAGCATCGTCACGGGTATGATCAGGGACTGTCACATCTTGCACAAGATGTAGTACGTGACCCAAAGCGTATAAACCTTTTTGTTTGTCGCCATAGGTATACTCATAGATAGCATTCTCCCACGAATAATCGTTACCCGTCGAATTTTGTCCGTGAGCCCACTTCTTAGAAGTAGCAAATTGATTGTTGTTTAAGCCAACATTATTTATTGGGTCATAGAAGTGCTCGAGCCAACGCGGGACATTATCTTCATCCTTGGCTCCCTGAACAATCTGGAGTCTGTCTGCTTCGCTAAAACTTTTTTGTTCGCTTGTTTCAAATAAGCTCACCGCTTTGCTCGTGAGCAAGGGGTGAGTTTTAGTATCATCATAACCCAAAACTAGCGCCGGCAAGAAGACGAGCGCTAGGAGTGTCACTATCTTTACATATTGTTTAGCTTCCACTTGTTTGTGAATTTATTCAACCTAAACTCAATAGAGTGAATAATATTGCCCAAATTATCAACTTCCCCCATATCGGCCACAAAACTATCTTTTCTTAACTCACCTAGCATTTGGGAATTCTCCAGAGACTTCGTAATTTCCTCCCCCTTCCCCAACTTCACCCAATTTTTCATCTTGGCCAAATACTCAGCCTGCTTCTCGGGGATAAAATATCTGCTCGCCAGATCTAAGTCCCCCGCTTTAAAAGCGGTGATAAACATTTCCAGTGTTTCCTCTGGTGTTGCCCCACCATAAGTATCCGCGCGGTAAGTGTCTTTAAGTCTCTCAATCCCTGACAAAACTTTATATTCTTGATAGCGCTGATTCAATATTGGAATAATATTCGTCCACCACCCCAATATCGCAACCATAATAATTACCAGCGCCCACCATAATGCTCGCTTGCCTCCAAACAATTTCCCCAACTTTCTTTTCATAAAATTATTTTTATTATACAGAAGATATTTCCTACTCACTATCTATTTATCCCCTTTTACGTTTTACCTTACCCGAGGCTAGTCCTCGGGCAAGGTTTCCTTTTCTACTGTTAATTCAACCTCAGCATCTTTATATTCTAACCAATCATCAATAAAATCTTC
>CAIKBK010000052.1 GCA_903825615.1 Candidatus Vogelbacteria bacterium
CGCTCACAAAGCAGCAGTCACTGGTGACACAGTCGGAGATCCATACAAAGACACAGCCGGCCCTGCTATCAACCCAATGATTAAAATCTTGAACATTGTGGCCCTGCTCCTCATCCCGTTCTTGATCTAAAGCTCCCCCGTAGCTACGGGGCAGGCTTTACATCAAAATAGCCTTATACTATAATAGCCGTATTATAAGTTGTTTAAAAGTTAATAAAAATAACAACACTATGAATAAGCAAGCGATTGTCGAAGCGGTAGCCGAAGCGATTGGTGGCACCAAAGCCAGCGCTGAGAAGGCCGTCGACGTAATGATCGATTCGATCATCTCTAGTCTTAAGAAAGGTAACGATGTCTCTATTGCTGGTTTGGGTATCTTCGTCGTTAAACCTCGCAAGGCTCGTGAAGCTCGCAATCCTCGCACTGGCGAGTCTGTCCATGTTCCTGCTATGAATGTTCCTAAATTCAAGCCCGCTAAGGCCTTGAAGGACGCTGTTAAATAATCACAGAAAACAAAAAATCCCCCGAGAGGGGGATTTTTTGTTTTCTTTAACTTAATATCTCTTGATTAATTCCTCAAACTTGGTAAGTAATGTTTTGGTAATCGGGCCGGGTACACCAGAACCAATTTTAAGACTATCGATTTTTACAATTGGCAGGATATTTTTATTAGTCGCCGTAATGAAGACTTCATCCGTCGTCTTTAATTCAGAAACTTTAATCGGTCTCTCTATCACTTCAAGCTTAAGCTTCTTGGTTAATTCAATAACGGCTTGACGCGTAATACCGTGCAAGATACCAGCTTTGGTCGTTATTAATTTACCTTTTTTAACTAGGAAGAAATTACTAGTCGAACACTCTAAGATCTCGCCATTACTGGTATAAAGAATTTCGATTGCTCCTCGCTTCTTCTTTTCCTCCTGTAATTTTACCGCCCAAATATAATTGAGATTCTTAGCTTCGGGAATCAAGCGTTGATAATCGAAGGTCATAAGCTTAGCCCCCGTCTTAAAGAGCTTGGCTGGCAAATCATAAATATCCTCAATTAATATCGCAAAAGTTGGTGTTGCTGGATTAAAGAGAATACCATTAATCGCTGGCCCGCCAGTCATGAGTAAACGCACACTAGCATCTTGGAGGCCGTTTTTCTTGATTAATTTATAAATAATTTGTTCTAAGTCTTTTTCTTTGACAGCAACCTTAAGATCCAGCAATTTGGCCGAATTAACAAAGCGCTTGTAGTGTTCGGGGTAACGAAAAATCTTACCGTTATAGGTTCGCATAAAATCGAAGATACCGTACCCACGAAGAAAACCAATATCGTTAATGAGAACGACTGGCTTGTCCGCCGGCTCAATTTTACCATTTATCCAAATATATTTTTTTAACATTTTTCCATAATAGCAAAAAATTGAAAATACTCAATTTTCTTGGTACAGTGTAAAAACCGCGGGATTAGTTTAGCGGTAAAATATCAGTTTTCCAAACTGAGGTCGGGAGTTCGACTCTCCCATCCCGCACCAAAAAGAGTTTTTAGGCAACAACTAGTGTCGGACACGACGTATCAAAAGAATAACGATAATGAGAGTTAGAACGTTAGCCCAAGACAACCAATTGCCAATCTGAAAAGTATCTAGAATTAAAACGAGAAAGCCAAGGGCTGACAAGCGCAAGAACCATGGATCTAGACTGCGATGACCGAGTCCAAAGCGATACCATTGCCAGAGCCAAGCGGCGAGAAGAATAATAAAACCGTAATACATATTTATTTGAGAGGAACTTGACCGTTAAAAATATCTGAAGCAAAGGCACCGATTAGATAACCGCCGATTGCGCTAGTAAAAACAATTACAATGAGAGCAATCACCACTCCTAAGAAAATCCAACCAGCTAAACTAATCACCAAATAAATAAGACCTTGTTTACTCTTCGGATCAACAACAACATCACCACGAACTTTCTTAACATTAGCATAAAGCAGATAGGCTGGTATCATCATTAGCGGGAAAATAACAATATTAACGAGAGCTTGTAAAACTAAGAGTATCGCTGTACCCGCTCTTGCGCCCAAAGCCGAGCTAAAGGTTTGACCAAGAAAGGAAGAAGCCAAACCCAAAATAAAATACACCGCAAAAGAAACAAGAACAATCACCAAGTAGCGTCCAACAATGGGCCAGAAGTAACCGCGCAAATATTCGCGACTTTTCACCAAGGCCCTCATCCCCGGCTCGTCTTCAACAATGACAATTAATTTGGCAAACAAAAAGTAGAAAGCCAAAATTAAACCAGGAACCAAGAAGAGCATCGAGGCGCCACAAACTATAAAACCAAGAATTATTGACACCCAGATAACCGGCCAGATTTTGTCTTTACTTCGAGTCAGGGCTTCTTTAATAGTTAATTTGTCACCACGATCACGCAAGACAATAATTGCCGCTGTCCCTGTCCAAACCATTAAGAAACAAGCAATCAGAATTAGAACAACAGATAAAGGCAGGTACAAGAAATCAAAAGTTTGCGCCAAGAGTGGGCTGATAATAAAAAGAATAAAGGGTAAAGCCATAAGGCCGACCAAGATGGCAAACTTCTCTCGATAAAGAGACCAAGTTCCCTTGGCCAAATCGGTAAGATTAATTAATTTAGTCATATAAATAATTATACTCTTTTAAAAATGTTCGCCAATAAAAAGTATAGGGCTGACACCAGACACAAAGCGCCAGCCAAAGAGAAGCCAACAAGCGTCGAGCTATAAGTGGTAATAATAACCCCAACAAGAAGCGGACCGAAAGATTGACCGCTGTCCCTAATAGAATTTAGAGCACCCAAAGCACTGCCTAAATTTTCTTTCCTCGTGACGTCGGCCACATAGGTGCTCGTGGCCACTGTGGCCAAAGAGAGACCTAAGCCAAACAAGACACTAAAAAGTGAGATTGAGGCTAGGTGTGATGAAGTCGCGAGAGCCAAGAGCGACCCACCCACGACAATAATTCCGCCGATAATCTGCCAACGTTTATCAATACGATCAGCCAAACGGCCAAAGAGCGGTTTAGACAAAGCGATAGAAATAATTTGCAAGGAGAAAATCAGGCCAATAGTACCCGCGCTAAAATTGAAGCCAATAAGA
>CAIKBK010000053.1 GCA_903825615.1 Candidatus Vogelbacteria bacterium
GGCCTCGGAGAAAAGTTCTGTCGCTGTTAATTTGCGGGGGGAGATTACCCAAGGTGTTCATGTTAATTTTAAGAACATTTTAGACTCAATGCACCCTAAGATACCTTTTGGTATTGGGCAAATCGGCAAGGCTTTCCGCAACGAGATTACCCCACGTGACTTTCTTTATCGTCAGCGTGAATTTGAACAAATGGAATTGCAGTTTTATGTTAAACCAGAAGAGGCTGAAGGTGATAAATGGTACCAATATTGGAAAAATTTTTCTTTTGACTGGTATCTGGGACTGGGTTTTAAAAAAGAAAATTTGCGTTTTAGGCAACATGCTCCCGATGAATTGGCTCACTATGCCAAAGAGGCTTGGGATATCGAATATAATTTGCCCGGAGTAGGTTGGAAGGAGGGGATGGGTATACACCATCGCCAAGACTGGGACTTAAGCCGCCATTCAACTTATTCTAAAGTTGACTTGTCTTATTATGATGAAGAAAAAAAGGAAAAATTTATCCCTTGGGATATTGAGTGTTCAGGCGGAGTCGATCGCGCGGTGCTTTTTCTCTTGCTCGAGGCTTATACTGAAGACGAACTCGGGGGCGAGCCCAGAACTTATCTTAAGTTTAATTACAAAATAGCGCCAATTAAAGTCGCAGTTTTTCCTTTGCTTAAAAATAAGCCAGAGTTGGTCGGGAAGGCAAGAGAAGTCTATCAGGCTCTAAAAAAAGAAATTGGCCAAGTTACTTTTGATGATAATGGCAATATTGGCAAACGTTACCGTCGCCAAGATGAGGTTGGGACACCTTATTGTGTGACCATTGACTTCGATACTTTGGGCGAAAATCCTGACCGGCTTGATACCGTGACGGTTCGCGACCGCGATACAGGAGCTCAAGAACGTGTTAAGATAGAGGCGCTAAGAGATTTCTTTAAATCTAAAAAAAATGGAGGAAATTAGAAATGTAAAAATCAATATCAGTGCTGGGACCGTTGTTAAGATCCTGGTGGTTTTGGCGGTGGCAGCAGCAATTTACTTTTTACGAGATATGGTCTTAGTTTTGTTAACGGCGGTAGTCATTGCTTCGGCGGTTAATCCGGCGGCCAACTTCTTCTCTCGTTATAAAATTCCGCGTGTTCTTTCTGTTCTTATCGTTTATGTTTTGACTTTTAGTATTATTCTGGGCACATTTTTCTTCTTCCTACCACCTCTGTTTGAGGATTTCTCAGGGATTGCCTTTAAGATCCCGGCCCAATTAAATAGTCTTGTGGCTAATAATCCATCATGGAACACAGTGATTAATTTATTTGGTAATTTTTCTACCAATATTTCTGTTCAGGATGTTGTCAACGAGGGGGTGACGTCATCGCCTCTGCCGAGCAATATGTATGACCTCACTCGATCAATTTTTTCGGGCTTACTTAGTTTTGTCTTAATTGTAGTTATTTCTTTTTATCTTGCTGTCCAGAAAAATGGCGTGGAGAATTTTTTGCGTGTTGTTATTCCAAATAAACAAGAAGACTATATTATTGACTTGTGGCGTCGTACGGAGACAAAGATTGGCCGTTGGATGCAAGGTCAGCTAATTTTGGCTGCCGTTATTGGGCCACTGGTCTTTTTGGGTCTGACTCTTTTCCAAATTAAATATGCCCTAACTCTGGCGATTGTGGCTTCGGTTTTTGAGATTATCCCAATTTTTGGACCGGTTTTAGCTTCGGTTCCGGCTGTTTTGCTTGGCTTTGGCGACAGTGTGACCCTCGGTGTAATCATGGTCTGTTTTTACTTGATCATTCATCAATTTGAGAATCACTTGCTTTACCCTCTGGTGGTTAAGAAGATTATTGGGGTTAACCCATTGATTGTCATCCTCTCGCTCTTGGTTGGCTATGAATTAGCTGGTTTCTTGGGTATTATTCTCTCGGTACCAATGGCGACTTTACTGATGGAGTTTGTTAATGATATCGAGAAACACAAACATGGGGATGTCTAAGCCGTTCTATATCACCACGACCATACCTTATATAAATGCTCCGCTTCACATTGGGCATGCCCTTGAGTTTGTTCGAGCTGATGCCATCGCTCGATACAAGAAGCTTGCCGGTGAGGATGTTTATTTTAATACTGGCACCGATGAACATGGCAAGAAAAATTATGAAAAAGCCATAGAAAATGGGTTAAGTCCAAAAGAATTTGTCGACCAAGCCTTCCAAACTTTCCAAGAACAGTTAAAAATGTTTGGCATAAGCGAAGATGTTCATCTTACTCGTACGACCGATGATCACCATAAGTTAGCGGCTCAAGAATTCTGGAAGCAAGTTAAAGATAAAGGCTATATTTACAAAAAAAGTTATCAAGCAAAATATTGTGTTGGTTGCGAAAGTGAAAAGACAGATTCTGAGTTGAATGAAAAAGGCGAATGCCCATTACATCCTGGTCGGGCCCTTGAGTTAATCAATGAAGAAAATTATTTCTTTAAATTCTCGGAGTTTGGAGATAGACTTCTTGAGCTCTATGAAAAAAATCCAAAATTTGTTGTTCCCGAATTCCGTTTGCATGAAATAAGGAGTTTTGTGAGTGGCGGTCTGCAAGATTTTTCAATTTCGCGCTTAAAGTCCAAGATGCCTTGGGGGATAGAGGTGCCAGATGACAAAGATCATGTCATGTATGTTTGGTTCGATGCCCTAGTAAACTATATTTCAACTCTAGGCTGGCCTGATAATCTTGAGAATTTTGAGAAATATTGGGTTAATGGTACTCCAACTCAATATTGTGGCAAAGATAATCTTCGCTTTCAGTCGGCGATGTGGCAGGCGATGCTTATGGCTGTTGGTTTACCAAACTCACACCAGATAATTATTAATGGGTTTATTACCAGCGACGGCGGAGTCCGAATGTCTAAGACTCTCGGTAATGTTGTTGATCCGAGAGATATTGCTACTAAGTATGGTACTGACGCTTTGAGATACTTCTTATTGAAAGAGATAAGTAATTTTGAAGATAGTCCCTTTACTAGTGAGCGTTTTAAGGAGTCTTATAATTCGGGTCTAGCTAATGGTCTTGGTAATTTGGCTTCACGCATCCTAACTTTGTCTGAGAAATATCTTGAGCAATGCCCCAATATTCCCGAGCAGACAGATTTTTCTGAGTATTTTAAATTTTATGAGAATTTTGATATTAAGGGAGCAATGGATTATATTTGGAGTAAAATCCAAATTTTAGATAAAAAAATTCAAGAAACTGAACCCTTTAAAATAATAAAGACAGATGAAGCGAAGGGTAAAGAAATGATTAAGAATTTAGTTTTGGATCTTTATCAGATTGCTCGAATGTTAAATCCAGTTATGCCTGAGACGAATACTAAATTAAAAAAACTTATTAGAGCCAATAAAAAACCCGAGACCCCGCTCTTCTTGCGCCAAGACTAAAATGACTCCAAAATTTTTTGATGCCCATACTCATCTTAATATGCAGTTTGATAATGACTGGCGCGAGGTGGGGAAGCGGACAATTGAAGAGGGAATTTGGTTTGTAAATGTCGGGGCAGATGAGAAATCTTCTAAACTGGCTATTGAGCAAGTCTATGAATTAGGCACTGGTTGTTGGGCGACAGTGGGCATCCATCCAACCGAAGATAAAGAAAGTGATTTTATGGTGATCGCTGAATTAGCTAAAGATGATAAAGTGGTAGCGATTGGCGAGTGTGGTTTGGAATATTTTCGAATTGAAAGTGAAGAAGAGAGAAAAAAGCAACGCGAACTTTTTATCAAACACGTTGAGCTGGCACTTGAAGTAGGGAAACCC
>CAIKBK010000054.1 GCA_903825615.1 Candidatus Vogelbacteria bacterium
CATTTCGCTTTATTTGATTACCGTCTCGAAGGCTTCTAAGTAGTCACCGGGAGCGATTTCTAGCTTAGCATCTATCTCGCCACCAAATTGATTACCCTCTTGAATCTCGGTGGCCTTAATTTTCTGCATTTGGAGACCCAGGATTTTGCCTCGGCCGATCTCAGTATCACGACGAAGAATTTTAACTTCTTTACCGATAGTAATAATTCCTGAGACGACGGTTCCACCAATAATTTGTTTATCCTTGTCTTTACTAAAAGTTTTTAAGATTTTGGCGCGGCCGATTATTTCTTCCACTTTCTGCTTGGGCGCGAGATTTTTCATTTCTTCCTCGAGCCACTCCGAGAGTTTATAGATAATATCTGAAGTTTGGATTGTGATATTCGTTTTTTCCGCTTGAGCGAGAGCACTTTTCTCGGTTTTAACCCTGAAGCCGATAATCTTAGCTTGAGGAAAGGCATGGATTAGACGCACGTCGTTCTCTGTAATTGCCCCGACGCCTTTGTCGATAATATTAATTGCCACTTTCTCGACCGAAATTTTCTTCAACTCTTTTTCTAGAGCTTCAAGAGTGCCAGCAACATCAGCTTTAATGACGACTGGAATAGTGACCTCGGCTTTAACTCCATTGTCTTTTAATTCACATCCGCAAATCTCTTCTTTATAACATTCGGCAAAACAGTCAGCTTCCTTTTTATTAGCGAAAGCCTTGAAAGGGAAGCCAACTTGAGGCAACTGGTTGAAGCCAAAAATTTTAGCCGGAGCCGAGAACTGAAGTTCTTTGACTGGTTTATCTAAGAAATCAGCTAGACGTTTGATTTTAGTGACCTCTTTGCCAACAACGATAAAGTCTGAGGCCTGCAAGGTGCCATTTTTAATAATAAAAGTGGCAGTAATTCCAACCTTGGGGTCCAAGTGTGATTCTAAGATAAAACCTTCGGCCGGTGCCTTGGACTCGCCACGTAACTCTTCCATTTCGGATACAAGTAGGAGTAAATCTAAGAGGGTGTCTACCCCGGTGCCTTCTTTGGCCGAAATTAGGGCGAAGGGAACATTACCACCATAACCTTCAACAAAAACACCGTTCTCGGCGAGGCTTTGTTTGGTGTTCTCAATATTGGCGGCCGGTTTATCAATTTTATTGATGGCGACAACAAAGGGCGTGTTATGATCCTTGATTGATTGCAGAGCTTCAAGTGTCTGGGTCTTTACCCCTTCTTCAGCCGAGACTACTAAAATGGCGATGTCAGCTATTTGGGCGCCACGCTCACGCATGGTAGTAAAGGCCGAGTGTCCAGGCGTATCAATAAAAGTAATTTTCTTACCATTGTGGATTACTTCATAAGCACTAGTATTTTGAGTGATACCGCCAGCTTCTTTGTCAACGATATTGGTTTTGCGGATGTAGTCTAAGAGTTTGGACTTACCATGATCAATATGGCCCATAACAGCAATTACGGGAGGACGTTCAATAAGACTGTTGCCAGTTTTTTGATTCATAGTCTTAATTAAACCAGAAAAAGCTTTATTTTACAAACTCGAAGCTTTGTCGATAGCCTCCTTTTCTTCCTGTGAGAGCTCATATTCGGACTTACTGTTCTTGAGAGGTTTGGCATAGACGCTAACTTTATCGCGCGAGTAGAGACTGGAGATGACAAGGCCATCGCCGTTCTCATCCATAAAGCAGGTAGCAAAACTCTGATTCCCGCCTTGATCGCGGAAGGGGTTGTAGCGGACGGTATGGACCTTCTGCAAGGCTTTGGCTAGGCGTTCATTGATATTATCTATCTCTTGGGCAATCATTTTAGTGCGTTCATCGAGGCGACGGGCAGTTTTTACAAACTCATCAATCACCGCTTCTAAGTCTCCGCCTCGCTTACCGACTAGTAAATTAGTTAAACGTCGGTCAAGGATAAAAAGTCGAATAAGAGAAAAAATGGCAATAGCAATAAAGCCGACCATGATGATGAATAAAACATTTAAATCAATCATTGTTTTATTATATAAAATTTGCTATTTTAAAGCAAAATGAAGCGTATTTACTGGGACACCGCGGCGGGAATGGGGAATCCTTCGAGTATCCACACCGAGGGGCTTTTGGCGGAGAAGGCGGTGGAGGAGGCTCGCGCCAAGATTGCCGAGGTGCTTTATGCGCATCCAGATGAGATTATTTTTACGGGTTCTGGCACGGAGAGCGATAACCTCGCTATTCTTGGCTTAGCCGAAATTAGAATCCCGAGGACTCCCCCCGGGCTTACCAGAGGGAAGTCCTCGGGGGCGAATCATATCATTACGACAGCCATTGAACATAAAGCGGTGTTGGAGCCATGTCGCCACTTACAGAAAAAAGGTTTTAAGGTTACTTATCTAAAAGTTGATAAAAATGGGCAAGTGGATTTGAAGGAACTCAAAGAATCTCTAACCAAAGAAACTTTCTTGGTTTCTATTATGATGGCCAATAATGAGATAGGCTCGATTCAGCCGATTAAAGAGGTGGCTAAGATCATTCGGCATTTTAGGAAGGAAAACCTCTCGACTACGCTCGGGGCAAGCCTGCCTTACTTTCACACTGACGCTTGCCAAGCGCCAAGATTCTTAGATATCAATGTCGCCAAGCTTGGTGTCGATCTCCTGTCTTTCAATGGTTCAAAAATTTATGGTCCGAAGGGGATTGGCGCGCTTTATGTGCGGCGCGGAGTCGTGATTGCCCCTATTATTATGGGTGGCGGTCAGGAACGAGGTTTAAGGTCGGGCACGTTAAATGTGGAAGGAATTGTCGGTCTCGCCAAAGCGCTTGCCATTTGCCAGAAGGAGAGGGTTAAAGAAAGCTTGCGTTTAGAAAAAATTCAGAAAAAATTAATAACAGAACTCAAGAAGATCTCCGGAGTCACAATCAATGGGCCAGAAAACTTGATTGAAGTCGAACTTCAATCACAACAACTTCAATCACAAAGTCCGACTTCGGGAATTGTGAGAAGTGCGACTTCAAGTGAGCCCGAAGTCGTTCTTCGCACGATTCCGAGTATCGTTAACTTTTCCGTTGCTGGACTTGAAGGCGAGCAATTAGTTATTGAACTTGATGCTAAGGGTTTTGCTGTTTCTTCGGGTAGTGCTTGTTCTCATAATAATGGCGAAGGCTCTTACTCAATTCGCGCTATTGGTGGGAGTGAAGAACAGGCGACTGACGCCGTGCGAATTAGTCTCCCACGCGAAGTTTCTTCCGCTGAAATCGCCTTGTTTATTAAGTCTCTTAAAGACATAATTACGAAGTACAAAAAAGTTGATTTCTAATATAATTTGAGGTAGTGATTTTTTTTGTTATTTATGTTAAGATATAAAATAATAAATAAACTATGGATATAAAAGATCTTAACCGTAGCCAGTTTTTAATGTTACTTTTCCTTATTATGTTTGTCTGTTCTATCACAACAGCGATTGTTACTGTGACACTAATGGATCAATCTCCCAACGCTGGAGTGACTCATACTATCAATCAGGTAATTGAAAGAGTTATCCCAGGTGCCACTACCACTATTGTTAAGATCGTTAGAGAAGAACCTACCGCAAGTGGTGAAGGGGCGCAAATTGTCAAAGCGATGGAGCTTGTGGCTCCGGTTGTGGTGGGGCTAGATAAAACTACCGACAAAGGCAATGAACGTTTAGGAACTGGTTTTGTTGTCAGGGGTGACCTTGTGGTGACGGCTCTTAAGAATTTGCCTGAAGAGGTTAAGACCATTGTGATTGTTAAAAATGCCCTGAGCCTGCCTGGCGAAGTCGTCAAGCGTGATAGCAGTAATAATATTGCTTTAATCCGTTTTACGGCCACCAGTACCTTAGTGGCTGATAAATTAGTTTATGCTAAAAATTTGCCAGCTAGTGGCCAGACCAGCGTGTCCCTAGCTTATACTGATAATAGTAGTCCGGAGATTATGATTGGTATTATTATGGGGGTGATTAGCGCTAACTCTACCTCTACGCCCGATATAAGTTCCGATGTTATTCGCGCTGGTTCTGTCACTAGTGATAATATCGGTGGTCCTATTATCAATACAGCAGGGGAGATAGTCGGTATTGGGATTTCCCGTGGCTATGCTCTCTCAGTTGGTACTTTGCGCGTTATCATTGACCAGATTAAATAGTCGTTGTATGATAAGAATCTTAGGAAAATTAAATTATGCCCCCATTTCAAAATTTCACAACCAAGGCACGCGAAGTAATTCGCCGAGCTCATGAGCTAGCGATTGAGCGCGGACAAAATCAGGTCAACCCCTTCCATCTGTTGGCCGCTTTGTTGTTGCAAGAAGAAAGTCTAGTTGTTTCTATTCTCGACAAGCTCGAGGTTGATTCACTGTCTCTAACCGATCATGTTTTGGATAGCATTGAGTCCTTAGGTGGTGGCAATGTGATGAGCCCCTCCTACCAAATTTATTTAACTCCCGAATTGGTGCGGGTTTTTGATACTTCAGCCAAGATTGCCGGTAATTTAAGTGAGGAGTTTGTCTCAACTGAGCACTTGCTTCTAGCCTTGCTTGATGTGCCGGGCGCAACCCGTGATCTCTTGGCTCGTTTCAAAATTAGTAATGAGGCGGTTTTAAATATTATTCAAGAAATTAAAGCGGGCAATATTTCCCCCACCGCTAATCAAAAAAAGACCAAAGCAATTGAAAAGTTTACCAAGAATCTGACTGATATGGCGCGGGCCGATAAGCTTGACCCGGTTATTGGCCGTGACGACGAAATTCGTCGCGTCATGGAGATTCTTTCTCGTCGTACCAAGAACAACCCCGTTCTGGTTGGCGAAGCTGGCACTGGTAAGACCGCAATTGCCGAAGGTTTGGCGATTAGGATTGCGAAGGGTGAGGCGCCAGAATCACTTCGTGATCGTGAGATTGTCTCTTTAGATCTTGGAATGTTACTGGCTGGTACGAAGTATCGCGGCGAATTTGAGGAAAGACTAAAAAATATCATTAAAGAAATTGAGAAATCTGAAGGCAAGATAATTCTTTTTATTGATGAAATTCACACTATTGTCGGTGCGGGAGCCGCTGAAGGGGCTGTTGACGCTTCAAATATGTTGAAGCCGGCTTTGGCTCGAGGCGAATTGCGCACTATTGGCGCAACCACGATTAAGGAGTATCAGAAGTATATCGAGAAGGACCAAGCGTTGACTCGTCGTTTCCAACCCGTTACTGTCGAGGAACCAACAATTGAAGACGCGATAACTATTTTGCGCGGGCTTAAAGATAAATATGAATTGCATCATGGGGTCCACATTACCGATGGAGCAATAGTTTCGGCGGTTAATTTATCGAGCCGTTATATTACTGATCGTTTCTTGCCCGACAAGGCGATTGATCTTATTGATGAAGCGGCTTCGGCTTTGCGCTTACAGCTAGAGAACAAGCCGGTGGCGCTTGAAGATGGTGAACGCAAGATTATGCGTCTTGAAGTTGAGAAGGAGGCAATGAAAAAAGAGGTGGAACTGTCTGATAATAAAGAGGCTAAAGCGCGAATCAAAGAAATTGACAAGAGTATTAGTGAGTTGAAAGAGACAATTCACGAGATCGAATTAAAATGGAAGAATGAGAAACAACTGATTGGCGAGATCCGTCAGTCTAAAGCTGAGTTAGAGAAACTGCGTTTGGAGGCCAGTCACGCGGAGATGCGCGCTGATTTGTCACGAGCGGCAGAGATTCTCTATGGTCGCATTCCCGAGATTGATAAAGCGCTTAAGACTAAAGAACAAAAACTTAAAAAATTGCAGAGTGCTCGCAAGATTCTTAAAGAAGAGGTGAGCGAAGAAGAAATTGCGCGTGTCGTCTCGCGTTGGACTGGTATCCCGGTGATGAAGATGCTTGAAGAAGAGACTGATAAATTAGCTCGGATTGAAGAAGACTTAAAGAAACGCGTCCGCGGGCAAGATGAGGCTCTTGATCGGGTAGGCGAGGCGGTTAAGCGTTCGCGCGCTGGTATTGCTGATCCGGATCGTCCGATTGGTTCCTTTATGTTTCTTGGTCCCTCTGGTGTCGGGAAGACAGAATTGGCGCGAGCTTTGGCTAGTTTTCTCTTTAATGACGAGAAGGCGCTTATTCGTGTGGACATGTCAGAGTATATGGAAAAATATTCAGTTTCCAAGTTGATTGGCTCCCCGCCGGGTTATGTCGGTTATGAGGAAGGTGGCAATTTGACCGAAATTGTGCGCCATCGACCCTACTCAATTTTACTTTTTGATGAAGTGGAGAAGGCTCATCCCGAGGTCTTCAACGTGCTTCTTCAAGTGCTTGATAATGGCCGTTTAACTGATGCTAGGGGGCGTACTGTTAATTTCAAAAATACCATCATCATTATGACCTCCAATATCGGCAGTCAGTTTATCAAGAATTATCAACGCATCGGTTTTGCTGGTGGGGATATTGATAATGATTACGGTCAGGTCAAAGAAAAAATTCAGGATAGTTTGCGTGACCACTTCCGACCAGAGTTCTTAAATCGCTTGGACGAAATTGTCATCTTCAATCCTCTGGCTAAAGAAACTTTGCGGGAAATTGTCGATTTGCAATTAGCGATTGTCCGTGAGCGTTTGACGAAGAAGGGTATTAGGCTGGAAATTTCTGACGAGGCCATGACTTTCTTAGCGAGCGAGGGTTATAATCCGGAGTATGGCGCGCGACCGCTGAAGCGCTTGATTCAAAGCAAGATCCTAAATCCGGTCGCTCAATTTATTATTGGTCGCAAAATTGATGGCGGGGGAATTGTAACCGTCTCGCTTAAGGATAATATACCAGTTGTTGAGTTGACTAAAGCAGTTAAATCTAAAATAAATCCGCGCCCGTCTAAGGTAGTATCCACACGTTAGACATTGACATTCTGTGTAGCAATATGTACTATCTATCTTGGAAGTTCCGCTGGTGTGAACTGTCCTATTCTTGGGGATTAAGGGTCGACCAACTTAACGGAGGAATGTGCCTATACGGAAAATTTTGGGCAAAAGACATAAAGGTTCGGTGCTGGTCCCGCGACTAAGGGATATGTAACGCTAGGGGCTAAGTGCCACCTTCGCACCTCGGTGCGTAATGTGAGAACGACAGAGTAACTGTGGTTGGGGTCCGCCCTGGCCACGGTTATTATTTTATGATCCTGTTTTAAGGAATTTAAGGAAATTGCTAAATTGGTCATTTTGTTTTAATATAAAGGAGTTCTAAAATTAAATATTGCGCAGGTGGCGGAGTGGTCAATCGCAAGTGACTGTAAATCACTCGGCTTAGGCCTACGGGGGTTCGAATCCCTCCCTGCGCACACGAGAAAATTCTGTTTTTTGATTGATTTCCTGGGTTAGACACCCAGCTATTTTTATGTTAAGACTAACTTGGAATTAAATAGTTGTTTTGTCATGTGAAGTAGGAAAAATGGCTCTAACAAAACCCCAATGGGGTTAAAGAGAAGGAGGTACACAAGCCATGATGTCACAAGCGTTTCAAGATCAGCTTTTTCCCCATTTGGCGGAGATAGCCAAGCACTACAAAACGCCCTTCCACCTCTATCGTGAGGAAGGAATCAGGCAAACTTGCCGAGAGATGAAAGGATTACTCGGCGAAGTCTCGGAGTATCGCAATTTCTTCGCGGTCAAAGCTCTTCCGAATCCGAAGATCATGAAGATCTTGCGGGAAGAAGGCTTTGGCTTCGACTGCTCGAGCATGCCCGAACTGGACTTGTCTCGATCGATTGGCGCCGAACCGTCCGACATTATGTTCACGTCAAACAATACTTCGGAAGCGGAGTATGCGTGGGCGCAGATGCTGGGCGGTTCCATTCTGAACTTGGACGATAAGTCGTTTGTCGCCAAGGTGCCAGTGATGCCGGAATTGGTTTGTTTTCGCCACAACCCCGGGGAACTTCGGGATGTTGACGAAAAGAATCCGATCGGCAAAACTACCGATCAAAAATACGGCGTGCGCGATGATCAGATCGTCGAGGCCTATCGACTGGCCCGCGAACGTGGAGCCAAGCGGTTTGGTTTGCATACCATGATCTGTAGTAACGAGAGAGCTTACGTCAAGATCGTGGAAACTACCCGAGTTCTGCTCGATGTGGCCAGGCGACTCAAAGAAGAGCTGGGTATCGAAGTCGAGTTCGTGAACGTCGGCGGGGGCTTCGGCATCCCGTATAAACCGACGGATGAGACCTTCGATCTGCCGGCTTTTGCCTCGGAAGCGAAAAAGTTGTTCGACGAATTCGAACGAAACAATGGCTGGCGCCCCAAACTCTTCACGGAGTGCGGGCGCTACGTCACGGGGCCACACGGGGTGCTTGTCACCTCGGTGATCAACCGTATGTCGAAGTACCACGAGTGTGTGGGGGTAGACGCCTGCATGTCGGCACTCATGCGTCCGGCGATGTATGACGCCTATCACCATATCTATGTGCCGGGAGCCGAAGGGCGCCCGATCGAAATTGTTGATGTCGTCGGCTCGCTCTGTGAGAACTGCGACAAGTTCGCGAAGCAAAGAGAGTTGCCGGAAACACGCGAGGGCGACTTGCTCGTCATTGCCAACACTGGCGCACACGGCATTGCTATGGGCTTCAACTACAACGGGCGCTTGCGTCCGAAAGAGTTGTTGCTACGGAGTGACGGTTCGGTCGAACTCATTCGTCGTGAAGAAACGACGGAAGATTACTTTCGGACCTTGGATTTTGGTGTCAACGTGTTCAAACTGGCGCTTGTTTAGGACTCGCGCTAAAAGGAAGGAATTACACAATGAAGTCGTGGTTACCACCTGGAGGAGGAAATCTCTTCCAAGAAATCAAGCGGGTTTGCCAAGAGGCGGAAGCGTCGGGGCAAACCTTGTATCGTCTGTCCATCGGTCAACCTGCGGGTCCGGCCCTTGAATCGGCCTGCCTGAAAGCGGCTGAATGTGTCCAGAGCAAGGAAGAACGCTGGCACGAGTATCAGGACAACACCTGCGTACCGATTCCGGACTTCGCTCGGCGTTTTGCGCAAGCGCATGTCATCCGGACCGATCTGGCGGGTCTCGGTGATCAGATCGATACAATGCCAATTCCGGGCATCAAACCGATGCTCGGGTTGGTGCAATTGGCCTGTCTTGGTCCGGAACGCCACATCCACATCAAGGGTATGACCGCGCCAGGTTATCCGGTACCGGAAACTCAGGCCAAATATCAAGGGTTGCCCTATCGACCTTTTGGTACTGGTCCGAGCAATAGTTTCTTGCCGGAATTTGAGCGGGCCTATAGCTTTACCGTCAACCGCGAGATCAAAGAACTGGCGATGCTCAATCTCCCGCACAATCCGAGCGGTCAGATTGCGACGCGCGAGTACTGGCTGAAGGTCTGTGCCTATTGTGCTAAACACGACATTCGACTCTTCAACGATGGCGCCTATCTGGCCCTGGCTCACGACATCGACTGTTGCGCTTTGGCCGATGTTGCCCCGGAGTTCCCCGAGCTCTCATGGCTGGAGGCCTACTCGGCGTCCAAGTCTATCGCGAACGGCACAGGCTGGCGTGTGGGGGCCGTTGTCGTGTCGCCTGATTTCGTTGGCGACTTGCGGACGATCAAGGGCAATACCGATTCGGGGTTCTTCGCTCCGGCGGCCGCGGGCGCGCTCCATGCTCTCGAGACTGACCAAGACGGAGTTTTGTACTCGTGTGATGTCTATGGCACTCGTTTGAAGATGCTCATATCTTGGCTCAAAGAGCGTGGTCTCAAATTGGCGGTCGAGCCGGGAGCTGGGTTCTTCACTCTCTGGGAAGCGCCCAAGTCTGCGTTTGGCCGATGCCTGGAAAATGCTCGTGACTTCAATTTGACGATGATCAAAGAGGCGGGCATCGTCGGCGTTCACTTCGATCCGTACATCCGCTATGCGGTGTGTGGGCCAATCGAGGAGTGGGTCGATCAGATCCAAGATGCCTTCAACCGAGCCAACGTTTCCTACTAACTGTATCGGCGCGTAAGCGCCAGAACTAAAGCCCTGGAGGTACTATATACTCCGGGGCTTTGCTGATTAAGTTTTTTTATGTTAGAAATTAAAGTGGTTTGTTCTCACAATTAGCCTTGGCGAGAGCCAAAGAAAGGAGAGAGTCGTATGCGCCTTAAAGTCCTTAGCAAAGCAAAGGGCGTCCGCTCATCGCTCAAAGTACTGATCCCGATACTACAGTGTTGAAAGGCCAGTTGACGGTCGCTATTATGCAGGCGGGGATGACCATCTTGCCTTTAGCGATGGAGCTTATGGTAACGAAAGATGGCCAGCAATAAACAACGCTCTCGCGGTAAGTTATCTGGGCCCGTCTGTGCTTTTATGCGCGACGGGTCCACTTTATTTTATTACCTTTTTATCATTTGCCTTTTTGAGCCTTTTCCGGTATAGTTAAACGGTCCTTAAAATAAATAATTATGTCACAAGATTACCTAATCAGATTAAGCTGTAAGACCTGCAAGCGGATTAATTACTGGTCCAGCAAAAACAAGAAAAAAGTTGAGCGCAAAATCGAGCTCAAGAAATATTGTAAGTGGTGCAAGAAGAATACCATTCACGTAGAATCTAAGAAGTAAAACCCTTGGTTTTATTTTGTTAATGATTTATAATTAAACTGGTCATTAATCCAGTTTAATTGTTTAGCGAATTGACGAAACGCGGGAAAATATTTTTTCTGTTAATCCTTGTGTTGTTGCCTGGGCAGTTTTGCTTGGCCGGTATTGCTGATTCACCCAATTTCCAAATTCTCGAAGGCAGTTTCAGCCCTGGTGCCTATGCCGTGTCTGGTAGCTACCAGTTAAACGGAGCGATTTCGCAAATTAGCATTGGTTCAAGCGCCACCTCTAGTTTCCAGGTTTGTGCTGGCCTGCTTTGTTTTCCTTCTGTTACGTCACCGGTTATTTCGGCGACGGCTGGTGATGGTCAAGTTAGCCTAAGTTGGACACCAGCCCAGGGCTTCTTAGGTTGGACGGTTGGGGATTATGTTATC
Organism: Candidatus Vogelbacteria bacterium; assembly: GCA_903825615.1. GTDB lineage: Bacteria > Patescibacteriota > Minisyncoccia > Phycocordibacterales > XYD1-FULL-46-19 > CAIPHT01. Next base: position 10,983 of record CAIKBK010000054.1, read on the forward strand.
GGTCAGTCAACGAGTTCGGGTGGTCCTTATGCCGATACTTCTGCTGGCTTGTCAACAAGTGGAATACAGGGCGGCTTAATTAATGATGTGCCATATTATTTTGTTGTTAAAGTCAAAGATGCTTTTGGTAATAATATTGCCACTTCTTCCGAGGTGTCAGCCACTCCTGTGGGTGTTATTACTCCACCTAGTGGCGGGAGTCGTGGCGGTGTCAGCAGTAGTATCATTAAGGTTGGCGAAACCGCCGTTGTGTTTAATGGGTGGGCTTATCCAGGAAGCATAGTTACTATCCTTAAGGATGGGAATATTGTCGCTACTGCTTTGGCTGGATCCGATGCCAGTTTTTGGTCTAGAATTTCTAATCTTTCAGCCGGGAGTTATATCTTCTCCGTTTATAGTCGAGATAAAGCCAGCCAAATTTCGGCTCGGGTCACCATCCCTGTTTGGGTAAAGGCGGCG
>CAIKBK010000055.1 GCA_903825615.1 Candidatus Vogelbacteria bacterium
GCGTTTAAGCACGGTAATAGCGCCATCATCATCGATTAGTTCATCAGGTTTCTTGCCTTTAGTCATGACTTCACTGGTGAAGGCGGCCGAGATATTCCTAAGAGCGCTTAAGCGTTCGGCTTCTTTAGCGAGCATGGCCTTCTTAATCTCATCTTTGATTTGTTGATGTAGCATATTTTTATTTAAAATTTGGTAATATTTAGATAATAGCACAAATTGAGGCGCATTTGCTATAATCACTGGTAATGATCACCAAGGAATTTGAGATAGCTTATAAGCGCTTAAATAAGGCGCAGAAGGAGGCGGTCGACAACGAGGCCGACGGGCCAATTATGGTGATTGCTGGGCCAGGAACGGGCAAAACGCAGATCTTAACTTTGCGTATTGCCAAAATCTTGTTGGATAGTGACACCCCCGCCTCTGCTATTCTGGCCCTTACTTTTACTGAAGCCGGTCAGAAGGCGATGAAGACGAAATTGCGACAACTTATCGGTTCGCGGGCTGACGAGGTGGGTATCTTCACTTATCACGGTTTTGCCACCTCGGTGATTGCTGAATTTCCTGAATATTTTCCTCATCTGGCACGCGCTCGACAAATGTCTGAGGTTGAGGCGGAGACTTTGGTGCGAGAAATTTTGCAAGATAAAAAGTTTTTTAAATTACGTCCGCTCGGCGAACCAGATCTCTATGTGGGTAAAATTATTAAAACTATCGGTGATTGTCGTAAAGAGGCCTGGACGCAGGACTGGGTAAGAGATTATGTCACAAAAGAAATTGAGCGAATTAAGAAGGATCCAATCTCGCTTTCAACCCGTGGGGCCACTAAGGGCAAGCTTAAAGCTGGAGCAGAGAAGGAAATTGAAAAAGCGGAACGAACGCTAATTTTTGCTAATGTTTATGAACAATATGAGACTAAGAAACGCGAACAAAAGAAGATCGATTTTGATGACTTAATATTTGAGCTAATTGAAACTCTGGATCAAGAAGATCTTTTGTTGCGATTATTGCAAGAAAAATATTTGTATATTTTGGTTGATGAACATCAGGACACTAATAATTCACAGAATATTTTAATAAAAAAGATTGCTGACTCGCCCCAGTCTGAAGGCAATCCCAATTTATTTGTAGTGGGGGATGAGAAGCAAGCCATTTACCGCTTTCAAGGCGCCTCGGTGCAAAATTTCTTAGAATTTCAACAAGCTTGGCCGAGCATGAAGGTGGTGAAATTGACTGATAATTATCGATCACAACAGAGCCTTCTGAATGCCACTTTTAAAATGATTGAAAATAATTATCAGGCCGGCGAACACGATGAGTTACGGATTCATTTAACGTCCGCTGGTGAAGAGAAGGCTGAACCGGTGGAGGTTGTTTTGGCTGGTAATAATGAAGCCGTTGAGGAATATCTGGTCAAGCAGATTAAAAATATTGTTGAGGCTGATAATGATAAGACCGTGGCAGTAATTGTGCGGACTAATCGTGAAGTAGAACGAGCGCTAGAAGCGCTAGAGCTGGCTGGTGTTTCAGCCTCGGCCGAACGGGGCACCGATGTCTTTTCTCATCCGATTGGTGTAATTTATTTTAAGTTGTTAGAATTTCTAGCCGATGAATCTAAATTAGAAGCTCTGGGTTATGCTCTGGCTGGTGGTCTGTGGGGTTTGGACTTAGACCAGTCGGTTGATTTGTTAAAGAAGATTAGAAGTGGCCAGAGTTTGGAATTAGAAAAAAATATTCCCAAATTAGTGGAGCTAAAAAAGATAATCGCCAAGTCTGGTCCGATCGAATTCTTAATTGCTACAGCCGAAGTCTCGGGCTTGAAGAAACTTGTGGTCAGTGAACCACTCTCGGCTGAAGTTTGGCAGTCGATTGTTAATTTGGCCAAAGATTTGGCCTTGTCCAAAAATATTGAAGACCCCCGATTGTTGATTGTTGAACTCCTGAATTATCGGCAGATGGCGGAGAAAAGAAATATTAAAATTGCCGCCGGGGTGGCGGATGCTCAGGTCTTGGTTATGACCGCTCATAGCTCTAAGGGTTTGGAGTATGATTATGTTTTCTTGCCTTATGCCACCGAAGAATCTTGGATGTCAAAAGGACGGGGTCGTTATTTTGTCTTGCCTGAGAAAAAAGATGAGGCTGATGAAATACGCGATGCTCGGCGCTTATTTTACGTCGCTTTGACGCGAGCGAAAAAGCAGGTGTCGATTATTATTGGTTTAGCCGACGCTTTAGATCGACCTTTTACCCCCCTCCGTTTCATTGATGAACTTGACCAAGAGAGTATCTCTCGAATTGAAATTCCTAAGGCCAAAACCTCACCTTTTCTTGTTCAAACCAGATCACCAGAAGAACGAGATCAGATTGAGAGTTGGGAATACGCCAAACATGTTTTATTGGAGAAAGGTTTGTCGGTTACAGCTCTTAACCACTTCATGACTTGTCCCAGTCAATTTTTCTTTAAGAGTATTCTCAAGTTACCAGAAGCGCCAGCGCCGGCCGCTGAGAAGGGTAATGCTATGCATGAGGCTTTGGCAGCTGTTTGGTCGCTAAAAGAAAAAAGTCTTTCAGCTATGACAACAACTTTAATAGAAACAATCAATAATTATTTTTATCATTCCCTCCTGCCAAATTATGAGAAAGAGGCGATTGTGGAGGATTTGACGAAGAGTGCGCCGAAAGTGGCGTTGGCGCTTGCTCCGCATTTTTCTCAAACAGGAATCATTGCTTCAGAAAAATGGGTTGAAACGACTTTTGTCGGTCAGTTTGAAGGACAAGCAATCAAATTGCGTTTGCACGGAAAGCTCGACGTGATCATTGAAACGCCTAAGGAAATCCTCGTCTATGATTATAAAACCAAGGAGGCTATGAGCGAGCGGGCGATTAAGGGCGAAACGAAAAATGATGATGGTAATTATTTTCGTCAATTGGTCTTCTATAAAATTTTGTTGGCTGATAATTCCTTCTACTCTGGCCGAGAAATTGAGCCGGCGCTAGTCTTCGTTAAGCCAGACAGAAAAGGTGATTGCCCAACCATTTCTCTACCAATCAGCAAGGCTGATATCGCTAAAGTGAAAGCTGAAGTTCAAGATTTAATCGAGAGTGTTTGGTCGGGGAAGATCCTGACTGATCGTTGCGATAACCCTAAATGTGAATTTTGCGCTTTGCGAGAGCTTATGATTAAATAATCGATATGACTCAAGAAAATTTTGATAATAATCAGGAAAAGCATTATTTAATAAATGAGTTACACCAACTGGTAAATGACTGGTCAGACGAAATTCCCCAAGAGGTTTTGCGTGGCAGTGGCGGAAAAGGCTCTAACAAGTTCAAGGTGAGGAAAAATTGGTGGACGGCCTTTATTGGCAATATTTCACTTTTAGACTATAAGTATCGCTTGCCGGAAGACTTAACGAAAGAAATTACACAGTTTGTTGATCTTTACACCACCTCAA
>CAIKBK010000056.1 GCA_903825615.1 Candidatus Vogelbacteria bacterium
ATTATTAAAATTATCAGAAATAGAAAAATATAATCGTTGTCCCTCGCCAAAAATTTGCCAGCCAACAAGAAAAAGCGGAGCAAAAACAAAAACGAAAATGAAGAGAATTGTAATCAGAGAAGCTAAACCGGCTCGACCCCTAAAAGCCTTTGAAACGGTTAAATAGAGAGGTTGACAAACAATGGCAAAAACAACGGCCAAAATAAGCGAATACAAGAATGGTCGCAAAATAAAGAAGGCTAAAACGGTAGTGATCAACAAAAGTATCAATAAAAAATACAAACGTGGTTTGGAATTTCCCATTAAGCCAATTATAACAAAAGCCATAAAAAGGTGCTATACTCAAAACACAATGTTATTAGACGAAGTACAAATAAAAGTAGCTGCCGGCCACGGTGGGCGTGGAGCGGTAACTTTTAATAACCTTAAAATGGCCCAAGGCCCGACTGGCGGTAATGGCGGTAAGGGTGGAAGTGTTATTTTTGAAGGGGTTTCGGATTTGGGGGCCCTCGCTCAATTCCGCTATCAGAAGGATCTCGTTGCTGACGATGGCGGTATTGGCCATGCCAGCTTCGTTGACGGCCCTGACGGCAAGGACCTTTTCTTCAAAATACCAGTTGGTACCGTTATTCATAATCTAACAACCGGGCAAGACCGAGAGATGCTAGCTATTGGCGAAAAAATTTTAGTTGCGAAGGGTGGTTATGGAGGCAAGGGAAACTTCAAATTCCGCTCGGCGACCAACACCACCCCTAAGGAATTCCAACCCGGTCTCCCCGGTGAACATTTCGATATTTTACTCGAACTTAAAATGATCGCCGATGTTGGCTTCGTTGGTCTACCCAACGCCGGCAAATCTACTCTGCTCAATCTCTTAACCAATGCCAAGAGTAAAGTTGCCAATTACCCCTTCACTACTCTCGAGCCCAACTTGGGTGCTTACTATGATTTGGTTTTGGCGGACATCCCTGGTCTTATTGAAGGAGCATCCGAGGGTCGAGGTCTCGGCCATAAATTCTTGCGCCATATCGAACGTACCAAAACCATATTTCACCTTGTCTCAGTTGAGAGCCCTGATATTGGAAAAGATTATGAAACAATTCGCTCCGAACTCACTGCCTATAACCCAGAGCTGGCCCAAAAACCAGAGACTCTTATCTTAACTAAAAGCGATACCATCACCGAAACAGAATTAAAAAAACTTCTCAGCCAAGCCAAAAAACTTAGTCCCCAAGTCTTTGCCTTGTCGATTATAGATGACAAAAGTTTAGAACCGATCAAAAAAATCCTGAATGAAATTGCCGAGGCAAAAAGAAAGGCCTAGATATTTTTTGATCGCTGATTAATCAAAAATATTAGCTAAATATAGATTCAAGGTCCGCTGAGGATAGTCAAAAAAGTATTTGTTCTCATCATGCATTTTGGTCGCCAGTTCCACACCGACAAAGCGCCAATGCCACGGTTCGTATTGATAATAACCATTATTTTTTGGATAAGATAAAATAAAACCATAGCGATAGGCATTGGCGACCAGCCAAGAAAAAGCCTTTGTCTCGCCAAACTTAAAATCTCCCCCCGTGTTTGGAGTGCTAAAATCTACCGCTGTCCCCAACTGATGCTCAGAGTAACCTTGGTCAGCCGAAAAATTATTAGCCGTGCCAGCGCCATAAGTAAAATTATAACCAGTTTTTATTTTGGCCTGAGTCCCAAAGGAGCGGTAGGCAGAGTTAACGCGCAAATCAATTCCTGAAGATGAGGCTTTAACCAAGAGTCTCTCGAGAAACGGCCAGACACTAGAGTTAATTCTTTGCGCCTCGTGATTAGCAATAAAAACTGGCGTAATAGTTGCCAGACTAAAAGGCACATAATGCTCGTTGAGAAAAGAGATTTTAGAGTATTTCAATAATAATTCCTTATCAGTTTTACTAAGTTTATCTAAGTCGCCCACCGTAGAAGCGATGTCGCTAATTTGATCGGCAAAAATATTCGTCTTATCAATTTCTTCTTGTAGGCGAAGGGTGGTACTGGCTAAACTATTGCTAGTTGTCGCGACAAGATTCTGTAATTCTTTGTTTTGGGCTTCTAACACCAAATTCTTCTGGTAAAAAGTCCAAGAATAATAGCTTCCAACCGAGGCGCCAACCAGCAAAACAACAATTAATATAAAATAAGCTGTCAACCAAATCTTCTCCTTCATATTTGGTCAGTATGACACAATTCGACAAAAAAGTTAAGTCCGCCTATCGCCCCGCTTCCACTCGATAAGACAACCGGCTCTTTGCTCCATTTTGTCAGCTGGACGCAAATATTTGGCGTTAGCTTTGGGAAAAACTTGCTGGTGAGACAAAGCATCAAGGACAAAAGGTAGAGAGAAAAGATCTTCTTCGGCCGTAACCCACTCTGTTCCGAGTTTTTTGAGGTTATAGGGACCAGCATAACTGCGAAGAGTTTTTTTTCTCGTCTTGTTGTCAAAATATTCGTTGAAATAGGATAAGACTAATTCACGAATTGTTTTGTATACCGGATCACG
>CAIKBK010000057.1 GCA_903825615.1 Candidatus Vogelbacteria bacterium
ATTAATAATTTAAATTTTAAGAATAAAAAAGTTTGCGGTCAGCCTTAAAGAAAATTTCCGCCAGACAATAAACAGTATAGGTGATAAAGAAAGCGGCCAAAACATCAATTGAGTAATGCATATGCACCATAAGGACAACCGCCCCAAAGAAAATAGCCGAGATGACACAGAAAATTCTTAAATATTTATTTTCTTTAAAAACTAAGGATATTAAGAAAGGCAAACCAGTATGTCCGGAGAAAAAAAGATCACCGCCATAAGATAAGCGTTTAATAAAATTAGACTGGGCATCAATCGGGACATCAGCTGGAGATACACCTAAATGGGTAAGAGTTACAAAAATTGACCTAACCACCACGAACAGAGCAATGGCCTTTAAGGTAAAGGGTAAGGTTTTGGGGTCACGGAAACAGACAATCGCAATGACTAACCAGAATAATATCGGCCCGTAGGCGTAAACTAAATCAAGCTTAAAAACTGGAATATTATCGAGAATAATATCCCCCACCGGCCAACTGGCGCTTGATGTGGCATAGGCACTGGCAAAGAGATTGATTAATAAACTAACGGTAAAAAGTAAAAGAGCGGTAAAAATAGAAGTAACAAACGATTTGTCGGTAAAAGTAGTCTTGTATTTTCCGGCTAATTTCTTCATGGTGTTTTGGGTTCTAGGTGACCAAATTATACTCTTTCTCTTTATAATTTAAAGATAAAAAACTTTGTTAAGACTGATATTACTATTTTCTTCCCCATCTAATCTTATTCCATAACCTTTCGTGAAAGTAATATAAAAGAGTCGTCGCAATATCAGAAATGACAACAACCCCTAAAGTAATGTCATAACGATGGGTAATAAGAAAAGTAATAATTAACTCCGCTGTAGTCGCAATAATCCTAAAAGTTACGGCTTTAACCAACGAGCGCTTATTGTGTTCAGAGAAAGTCATTTGGGTAACTGATTTATTACCTTCTACTCTTTCTTATTGTCCTTATTATCAGAATTTTTCTTAATAGAGTTAATTTGTTTTTGTTCACCGTTAACAAAATATCGACAAGCCACAGAATCTCCGGCATTAACCGATTCGTAGAAATCTTTGGGAACATTCTTTTCAATTTGCAGGTCTCCAATCTTTACCGTAATGGTATAAACATCATTTTCTCCACCCATAACCAGTTTGCCGTCATAACCAAGATCAGTCCCAGGTATGGCGAGATGAAGTTTACCATCATATCCCAAACGAAGCGCTGATTCTGATTTAGTTGTTTTCTTGTCAACAATAATACCCTCACCAACAAGATGGTGTTCTTTGTCCCAAGCAGCTCCTGCTTCATAAAGCCTTCTCCCTCCTTCGGCCAAAACTCCTCCAGCAACGACGCCGGCACCAATTTTTAACGCTCGCTTCAAGAAATCTCTTCTTGACTCCTCCTTCGATTTTTTTGGTTCTCCCTCTTCAGGTTTAGGGGCGCTTTCTTTCATGAGGTGATTATACCTAAAAATAAACTTTTATTCAAAATAACTAAAAAGTCACCTTAAAATAAGGGTGTTATTAAGAAAACCAAGCCAGAGTGGGAGGCATGAGGGGGTCGCACCCTCGCTGACGACTCCACAGGTCGTTGTGCTACTACTACACCAATGCCTCCATAATTTTACCGTCCTTGTCATGGTAATGTACCAAAAAATGACAATTATGGCAAAGCCAAATTAAATTACTAACTTTATTATTCTTCCTATTGTGATCCAAGTGATGAACAGCAAGGACTCGAAAATCTTCGGTTTTGCAAAACTTACAAACTTTTGGAACTTTATTTCTCTTTAAAACACTCTTATAGGCATAGCTCCCATGCACCCAATTAGCATGTTTGGGCCCTATAAATTCCGAATTCCTCCATGTGGTCTGACAAGATTTACTGCAAAAATATTTTTTGCTTTTAGAGTGTTCTAGTTTAGATAGTGGCTTATAAACCTCCTTGCCACAAATATGGCATTTGACATTCTTCCCCGCTCGTCGACCCAAGTGCTGACAAACAGGAGAACAGTATTTCCCAAAACCTCGCTTCAACCAAAAGGGTTTGGTATAAAAACTTTTTGAACAAATTTTACATTTAACAACAGGCACCTACTAATTTTAACAAAAACTTTCACCGATGTAAACAACATTATCTGTGGAATAGTTAGCGAGTTTACTAAACCTATTTATAGCTAGGCTTCTCTTCTTCTATCCCCACTTCCTTATTGGCTTGACGAGCTAAAGCATATAAGAATGACGATAAGCGATTGAGGTAAGCCAGAGTTTCCGGCTTAAGCGCCACTTCCTTAGCTTCAGAAACAGCGACGACTTTGCGCTCAGTTCGGCGGGCAATGGTACGGGCAAAGTCAAACATCGCCGACAGCTCGCTCCCCCCAGAAACAATAAAGGTCTTGATCGGAGGTAAACTTTTTTCAATTTCCCCAATCCAAGCCTCTAGCTCAAAAACATCCTCGATTGTGACAAATTTATCTGCTCCCGCCACTTCAGCTTGAACAGAAAAAAGATTGTTTTGTGTTAAAGCCAGTTGGGCTGGGACCTGGCCAGACGCTTTAACCTTACACCAACCAAGAAAAGAATTGATCTCATCGAGTGAACCAAGGGCTTCAGCCACGAGCGAACTCTTGGATAAACTTTGGTCGCAATGATAGAGACTGGTCTTACCATTATCCCCTTTGCCAGTGTAAAGCATATCTATTTTTACCATAAAAAAAGTGAAAAAGAAAGGCGGGTCGCCAGGGGCGACCCGCACACAGGCAGACAAGGTGGCTACTTATGTATAACCCTCCAAGTAGCATCTGGATATTTGCCATCGATATCTGGGTGCGTACGGCGCACTTCAGAACAGACGGCGTCTTCGAGATCCAATCCCCTTAGTCCTCTCATTTTCTTACGACCAAGGGTAACGTCGAAGCTTTTAAGCATATATCCTTGCTCGTCATGGACGAGCCGGACTTCGAATCTCTTAGCTCTCGCCATAACGCTTCTCCTATTGTTAAAAACTCTAATTAATGAATACCATAAAATGGTAATAAGTCAAGCAAAAGATTGCCAAATATCAGCTTTTAGCTTAATATATTTAATGTCTGCGCGGGTGGCGAAATTGGTAGACGCGCTACCTTGAGGTGGTAGAGCCAGTAATGGTGTGGAGGTTCGAGTCCTCTCCCGCGCACAGAAAAACGGCTGTTTGCTTTAGCAAACAGCCGTTTTGTCTATTTTTTATTCTTTGACTTCTGACGTCACTTCTTCTTCGGTAGTAACCGGTTCAATCTCTATCCCGGCAGTTACTTGCTCGACAAGTTCATCAGGCTCACGCTTACCAGCAACAATCTTTCGCATACGGCGACGAATCTCGCGGGCCGCCTTCTCACGAATATAATACAATTTAGAACGACGGACCTTCACTTCGCGCAAAACCTCAATCCTGTCAATCATCGGGGAATAAAGAGGAAAGATCTTCTCCATCCCAACACCCGAGGCTACACGGCGAACGGTAAAAGTAGCGCCCGCTTCATGGCCATGCTTACAGGCAATCACCAAACCTTCATAGGCCTGCAAACGAAACTTGCCCCCCTTATCAGGAACCTTCTGCCAAACTTTCACAGTAAAACCTGGCTTTAGAGCCAACTTTTGGCGCTTAGCCATATCTACCGGAGAAATTTTGAATTCAGTTGCTTTTGCCATAACGCGAAGCAGTTTAACATGAAGACTTAAGTTTTTCAAGCGCCCCACTAAAGTCCCTTGGTAAAGGCGAAGTAAAGGTTAAAACTTCTCCCTTAGGATGCTTAATTGTTATCTCGTAAGCGTGCAGGGCAGTGCGTGTGACAGCTCCCCCACCATCGTCTTTAGGATTATATAAATTGTCACCGATAATTGGATGATTATAGGCCTTGAAGTGAGCGCGAAGCTGATGAGTCCGGCCACTTTTTGGCTCGGCTTCAATATAGGCATATTTATCACAGATGTTCTCTAAGAGACGGAAGTGGGTCTTAGCCTCGCGCAATTTGCCCTGCCTACCGGCAGGCAGGCTTTGCCCTCCAGCATAACGTGCGACCCTAAGGCGTGGATCATTCTTACTCCGACCAATAGGCCAATCTAAGACCTTTTCCTCCCCGACTGGTAAATTAACGGTCCCCGATAGAATCGCCCGGTAAATTTTCTTAACTTCGTGATCTTGGAATTGTTTCTTGATAAAAAGAAAGGTTTCTTGATTCTTGGCTAATATCATTACCCCGCTTGTCTCTTTGTCCAGACGATGAATAATCGCCGGCTTCTTAATCTCCTCCCCTTTTTGAGAGAACATCGATTCACCCACTTCACTAAGCTCAGGGTATTTCTCGAGTATCCAATCAACCAGAGTTTTCTCCTGACTAAACCCGTCGCCGTGCACGGCTAAACCAGCTGGCTTGTCTATTACCAGAATATCTTGATCTTCGTAAATGATTTTAGGATTTTCTTGCAAGGTGTGTCTATTGTACCAAGTCCGAACCTATTTTCAAAACAAAAGCTAATCGCACGCGCGGAGCGCGTGGTGGCTCTAAATTAGGCCGTACGCTCGACGAAAGCCCCGCCACCGCCTCGCTTCACTCGGCAACCCCAAAAA